>CAYPDD010000007.1:14816-17225 GCA_964409395.1 uncultured Candidatus Saccharibacteria bacterium
TTGTTTATTAGGGTCGCGGTCAAAACACCTAAACCAAGACCGATTGAGCCACCCAAGAGTCCAATAAAACCAGCCTCGAGCGTATACTCCCAGCCAATTGTCCGGTTCGAAGCGCCAAGTGCTTTCTTTATACCGATCTCCTTTGTCCGCTCTGAAATTGACATTACCATCGTATTAACGATTGAAAAAAGGCCAACAATTAGGGCAATAAGTGCACTACCAAGGATAACGGCATTAAACATTGAGGAAGCTTGATCGATTTGTTCGCCCATTTTCTTAGGGGAGAGGACAAGCACCTCATTTTTAAATTGTTCTTTGATTGTATCAGAAAGTTTATCGGCATCGATACCATTCTTCCATGAGACAGAAGCAGAGGTCGAAACATTGGCAATATCAAAAGTCTTTGACTGTTCTCTTAAAGATTTCAGAAAAGGATTTGATAGGACATATAGTTCGCGGGCTGGTGCTATATTCATAAAAACATAATCATCAGGACCGGTCATTGTCTTCTCCATAATGCCAACAACATGAAACTTTTGTGATCTGATAGTTACCTCATCACCAACTTTCCATTTTTTCTTTGTGGCGACATTGATGCCGATAGCGATATCATTTATATCCGAGTCTTTGCCGATGTATTTACCCTCTCTCATCGCCATTGTGGCCCAGTTTTTATTAACAAAATTAGAGCTTGGATCAACACTATAAACAGTTGCTGGAGTGCCCATCATTGAGCCACCGGTTGGATCGTTTGGATCAATTTCATCGACGGCGAGACTCACTCCTCCTTCGATGCCTTCGACGCCCTCGACTTTGGCGATTTTGTTCAAAGTATCTACGGGCAACATGCCACTAGAGCCAGACATAAAATCAGTTCCCTTCGGCATAACAGTAACCTGGCCGGTGATATATTTCTTACCACCATCAATCATCTTGTTAAATTTAAGGGCCATACTGCCCATCACGGTAAAAGCAAAAATACCGATGACAATACCGGATACAGTGAGAAACGTCCTAAATTTTCTTCGCCACATATTGCGTAAAATTTCCATAAACATAATTACATCCTTCTTTAATATTACAGAGTAAATTTTATCACTTTTTAATCATTTTATGAATACGCTTTTTTATATTCTAAAAAAAGCACCTCTATTTTACCAGAGGTGCTTTTGATTATTTCTTAGATACCGCCCATGTGGCCTTTTCCACCACCCATACCTTTGCCCATACCCATGCCACCGCGTCCTGTATATTCAGACAATTTTGTCTGATCGATGCTATTATCTTTGTACCATTGCTCCATATCTGAGCGCTCTTTTTCACGATTTGCTTGAAGCTCAGCATGTTTTGCTATTAGTTTGTCTTCCTGTTCTTGTGTAATTACGCCGGCTGTGACGGCTTTATTGAGCTCTGTTTTTCGCTCTGCTACTCTAGCCGCTTGTCTTTCGCTCTGAATTGAATCAAAGGCAGCAGTAACTTTGTCCTCGGATACGCCGAGTTTCTCTGATAATGTCGAGACTACAGCATCATGCCTAATGTCATTTGCCGCAAGCACCTTATTCCCGCCGTACCAGACAGCACCAGCTACAGCCAGTGTCAGGGCAGTGACAGAAAGTAAAATTTTTTTGTTCTTCATAATATTCCTTCGTTTATTATTTTTAGCCTATCGACCATAAAACAATAATAAACGACTAAACTGAGTAAAGCCTGAGCATCTTCATTGATTTAAGGGTTTATTTGCGGGATTATACATTTTTAAATGCAGAATTCTTCATCGGCGCGAATATGAAAGAGCTAGTTAGCGCCAAACAGCAGATCGAACAAAATAGAGAGCGAGTTAGTGAGCTAGAGCAACTAATGCTTCAGCTCGACAACGACACTGACAAGCTCGAAGTTGCAAATAAGATCATCACTTTACAAGAAGATCAGCTCACTCTCCGAGAACAATTGACTGATATTGGTTCGGGCTTTAGTCTTTTCGGTTGGATCTCTAGGTGGCGCTGGAATTTCTAGATCTAGTATCTATCGCTAAACAAAATTGTTTAAATATAATAAAACACCTCACATGTGTGAGGTGTTTTATTATATTAGAAGTGCTTATTATAAATTATCGCACTTGCCGTCGCCATTAGCGTCAACGAATTTTCCGCTATTGTTCTGACCACGATTTTCACTACTCTGTCCTTGACCATTTCCACCTTTGCCAGCCCATGCTGGTTTGCCTTCGAAAGATTCTCTGACCGTTTTGTCGTTGATTTTCATAACCTGGAAATCATGACCATTGTCATTTTCACCAGTAGTTTCAACACCTTCAACAGTTACTTTGTCTCCGACATTGTATGTGCCACTATACCAACTTGGGCCAACACTCGTCTGGTATTCTTTGCCGGTTTCCGTATCCTTTATCGG
>CAYPDD010000008.1:0-6513 GCA_964409395.1 uncultured Candidatus Saccharibacteria bacterium
AATTACCACCAGAGCCGGAATAACTACCGCAAGTCCATAACGGGATAGAAGTACTTCCCTCCAAATTTGCAGTTAATATGTAAAAGGGCTTCATTCCGCACCCGACGGAATTTGTCGAATAACGAAAATATCTATAAGAACTCCAACCTATAAATTTCGGATCTGTTGGTACTTTCGGCAAAAAGCCTCCAGTAACTAGAGGCTGTATAAACTGGCTGTCATTAGCAGTACCATAGCCACCATCCCAACTACTAGGAGCACCAAGACCATCATCGGTATCAGTATTGTCGGGCTAAGTGCCGTTCTGATGTTTATAAAGCTCTAATGCTTTTTTGATAGTATCCAAATCGGCTAACCTAACAGAATCCCTTGCCTTCGCTGTTTGCTTTTGGTAACCAACAACCGTCACAGCCGCTAGAATACCGATAATCACAATAACGATTATCAATTCTACGAGTGTAAAACCTTTTTGTTTTTTAAATATTATGTTTTTCATTAATATCCATTCCCAACCCTATAGTTCATACCGTAGCCATCATGATATCCCATGTTAACACCGCTGGAGCTAGCATCATCCCAAGTATCTCCATCTATGTCTAGCATATTTTCTAATCTTCCATAGATTGAAACTTTGATACCATTCGTCAAAAGCATATATCTTGAGTATATCCCTACATCTAATGTCCGATTCAAAGGATCAAGTATTTTTCTTGGTAAAGTACCGTCATCCACGAGTCCCACGGCAAAAGACGTGTATGGCCCAGCATTATCATAATCAGTATCCCAAAATCCGCCTAGACCCGCTCCTGAAGCGCCAGAACCCACAACTGCAAAAGTCCCTGTCCTCTCAACATTCCTGACCTGAAGTGCCTTATATATCTGAGTCAAATCGCTTTTACGAACAGTGTCTCTGGCTTTTGATGTCTGATTTTGATAACCAACGACTGTCACGGACGCCAAAATACCAATAATTACTATGACGATTATCAGCTCAACTAATGTAAAACCCCTCATTTTTTTATGCATTATACCCCTCAGTATATTTTCAATCTTCTATTTCAACTACTTTATTTCTAGAAGTCAGCCCCTTGACCACTTTTATCAAACTCTTTGGCACTTTGTAATAGCTAGAAAGAACATCAACAACTTCTAGGCTCGCTTCTCCCCTAAAAGGCTTTCCCTTCACCGAAACTCTGAGCGTGCCATCATTATTTTTATCAACTCTGGCTATCTTTGAATTTGGAATAACCCTGATACTTATTTTCATAATTGACTGCTTTTTTTAATCTCAGCCTGTTCATCAAGCGCTTCATTGACCAATTTATCAGCCGCTTCATTTTCTTCACGAGGGATATGAACAAAAGAGATATTCAAATGCATCTGCTCAACCATTGAGCGGATTTCACTGACAAATACCTTCAGGTGATCCTGTTTTATCTTCCAATTACCATTGATCTGCTCGACCACCAGTTTCGAATCAAGTCGGCAAATCACCTCTTTCTCGGCAATATTATTTTCCTTGAACCACTTACTCTTCAAAAGAATTTCAAGCGCCTTGGTAATAGCTTTGTACTCCGCTTCATTGTTTGTACCCTCGCCAATACAACCTTTGTACGAATGAACTGTCCCGCCACCTGAATCACCGAAAACAACGCCGATGCCTGCTGGCCCCGGATTGCCTCTCGATCCCCCATCTGTGTTTATATATAGAGTATTCATTATTTATCCGTATTATTTTATGTTCCCAGCCCAACTTTTTTCTTCACCTCAGCAATTGTCTTCTCAGCCAATGGCATAACCTTTTCGCTACCTTTTGTTAAAATTTTCTCCAAGGCTGATTTATCGGCGATTAATTTTGAATATTTATCCTGTATTGGTCTTAAATATTCGATTAACAGTTCAGCCAAAGACTGCTTGAAGTCACCATAACCACGACCAACAAAATCGCTTTCAATTTCTTTAATATTCTTACCACTCACCTCGGCATAAATATTCAAAAGATTGGTCAACGCAGGCTTATCCTCTCCATATTTTATCTCCGTGCCAGAGTCAGTCACTGCTTTCTTGATTTTATTCAAAATCGTATCGGTGTTATCATTTAGCGCAATATAATTTAATGGCGAACTGGCTGATTTGCTCATCTTCTTGTTTGGATTATCCAGCCCCATTATGCGTGCTGTTTCTTTCTTGATAATCGGTTCTGGTAGAGTAAAAGTATCGCCAAATCGACTATTGAATTTTTGCGCTAAATCACGAGTGAATTCGACATGTTGCTTCTGGTCATCGCCCACAGGCACAAAATTTGTTTTGTAAAGCAAAATATCAGACGCCATCAGCACTGGATAGTCAAAAAGGCCAACACCTGTTGTATCGATATCACCATTAGCTGATTTATCTTTAAATTGAGTCATTCGATAAAGCTCACCCATCTTTGCTTGGCAATTTAGTATCCAAGCTAATTCAGTATGCTCTGGTCTCGTCGATTGAACAAAAATAGAGGATTTCTCAGGGTCAACGCCAGACGCAATATACCAAGCTGCTGCCGACAGAATATTCTCTCTTAATTCAGCAGGGTTTTGATAGACAGTAATAGCATGCAAATCAACGATGCAATAGATTGCTTCGTCAACCCGATGTTGGAGCTCCACCCATTGTTTCATCGCACCAAAATAATTACCGATGTGTAATATCCCACTAGGTTGTATGCCCGAAAAAATAGGTTTCATTCTAGAATATTAGATTTAATAATTTAATAAAGCATAACACAAAGAGTTCTAGCGTTAAAGAAGAATGGATTGTCGATTAGTGATCATAGCCTCGAGAAGTGACTGTGCTAGTTATGATAGAAACCGCATGTTCTTTTGGATTCTTCGTTATCAAACCCAATTCAGAAATTATTCTAAATCGGATATAGGTTTGTTTCGTTTTAGCAGCACCTTTTGGTGGAGCATAATACTGAAGACTGAGAAAAACTGTCTTCATTTCGAGACTAGTAGTGGGATGAATCCAGGTATCAGCGCTACCTGCGACCAAACCAACAGCATGATTGTCATAGCTCTTTTTAACAACTCCTTCTAATGTCAATTCTGTGCCATCACTCTCTTTGAATTTACCACTAACCATAGTGCTGAAATCATATTCATAATAATAAACCGCTCGGGCACTCGACCGAGGGAAAAAATAGACCTTTACTTTGTTTTGGCTTTTAGCAACGATTGTATTAACATAGCCAGCTTGATTAGGAGCAATAGGCACTAAACTAATTGCACTATTGAAATCATCAGTAGTAATGTTTGTCGCTTCAGTAATCCTAGCACTACAAGCAGCTTGTCCACAAGAAAAAAAAGCTAAACCACTATCATATTCGCCTGTCTGTAATCCTACACCATTAGTATATTTTATTGTGAACTCTCCATTTGCCTCTCTCACATCTCGAGTAATCATATCGGCCAATTTACGTGACTCCTCTGAGGTTTGTTTGATCGCCCGAATCTTTGATTGATAACCAACACTCTGGCCGACAACTCCGGTCGTTATAACCATCACAACGGCAAAAATAAGCGTGCCAATCAAAATCTCAATCAGTGTAAAAGCAGAATATTTTGTATTTTTTGATTTATTCATTGTAGCCATTTTTAATAATTTGGTCGCCAATCAGTCAACAACTCCGAAACAGTAATATTTTTCACACTACCATTCGACTGCCACTCCAGATTTACTGTTACTTTGACCACACTCTGATTCTTGGCGTTGGTAGTAAAGTCTCCATATGCAGGTACAATAGCGTCTGCACTCAGAATTTGTTTGAAAATGATTGTCCGATTGAAAACTGTACCGTCAATAGTTATATTGCTTTTTACTCCGTCGTCATTCGTGATTTTGAAGCCAGCTGGAGCAACACCATCATACGCAATCGCCCATTTCTTTGAGCTATCACCTGCATATTCGACGCCATAATCAGTAAACTGTTTAAACGTAGTAGCTGGGAGAGCATCAAGCCAGTTACTATCACGAACCTGTCGAACCTGCTCTATCCCCTCCTGAGCCAGATACATAGCCTGAGCTCGCTCGTGCAGATAGATCGTGCCTCGCAAAGCACTCCTGCCAGCAGCGGTCAATGCAAAAATAACTATCATCATAATAACCGAGGCGATCAAAACCTCGACGATACCGAAACCATTCTTTATTTTTTCTCTATAAATCATATTTTTAATTTAAAAAGTCATAGCTAACAGAAAATGGTGTCTTTATTGTATAAGAAATTGTATTTCTAGTAGTTATATTACTATCAAAAATAGTAATAATAGTTGATTGACAACTCCCTTTTGGACCACCAGGACAAGCCAAATAAGAATCGTTCGTGGGATCCTGAATTATCTGACCATCAAACAATGAAACAGTTTTTATCTCGTCAAAATAAGCGCTATCGCTGTTACAACGAAAATTAGCCTGAATATTAGCCTTACATTTTTTTAAAACAAACTTATTGGGGGAACTTCCCTTATCAGCAAAGACCTCATAAGAAAGAGCATCTTTCTCTGGATTTTGCGAGAGGATATGAGCCTGATCAATCAATTGCTTTACCTCATCAGCCTTCTGGGAAAGAGCCTGCTTCTTGCCATAGTTCATAAAAGATGGAATAGCTAAAACAGACAGAATTCCGATAATAATAAGAATCACGATGAGCTCTAGTAGTGTATATGCTTTTTGTTTTCTTATTATCATTCTTTATTTCGAAAGATTATTTTATAATTTTGGCAAATTGATAATCGGCCATCACTGTTGCAAAATCGGCACAGCCTACGCAAGAGCTAGCATCATTTGGAGCAGCAGTTCTGTCATTATCTCCAGCAAATTTTGAATTCTCAAGCTTAGCGTAGATGGTCCCAGCAGCTAAAGTAGTATTGTATAGATAAACATAATCACGACATAACAACAAATTGTCTACCGCGCCAGTACAATCATCAGCCTTATATTTTGGATCCTCAACTCTTCCCTCGAGATAACCGCCAGATGTTAGCTCTTTTGCAATTGAAGTTCTGCCTGTATATGTTTTATTAACAAACCCCTCACCACTAGCATTACCCACTGCTGTAGCAGTACTAAAATCAACTGTTTTTTTGTCGACTTTATACATCGTCATCGCCATCGTAAAAGTATTTATATCACCTTTTCTTTTAGAGTCTCGCGAGCTAGCCTGCGAACCGTTGTATGATACAATACCAATCGCTAGTAGTATCGCTAGGATGATAACAACGATGATAAGCTCGACCATTGTAAATGCTTTTTTGTTTTTCATTTGATTACCCCTCTTAAAAAGAAATAAATAAAGTTGAATACCAATTAATGACTGCTGAACCATAAGTCAGTGCAAAGAGAATGCCCAGAATTAAAAATGGAGCAAAAGGCAAAGCCATTTTCAAAGATTTGCGATCAATCGTTTTTTTCTGCAATAAAATAATGATAATACCAGCGATTGAACCAAAGACAAAAGCACTAAAGAGCGCGACCAAAACATTGGGGTAGCCAGTCAGAAGCCCCATTATTATACCGATTTTTATGTCCCCTGCTCCCATCCATTTTTCTTTCGAAAAATAAACCAGAGCACCGAGGAATCCACCAGCCAAAATCGCACCAATAATTGAGCTGAAAAAGGTCACCTCGCCAAAATACCAACCTGCTACCAGTGATAGGACCAATGCAATCCAAACAAAAACCTCTGGAACTGTCTGAGTATTGATATCGTGAACAAAAATAACAACTAATAATGAAAAAACTATTAGGTAGAAAGCGAGTCCCCAGCTAAGACCAAAAGTCAAAAACAATATCAGATAAAGTAGACCCGTCCCAATCTCAACTAATGGATACTGCCAAGAGATTTTTACACCACAATATCGACATTTGGCTCTTAGTAGCATAAATGATAGGAATGGGATGAGGTCATACCAAGCCAAAATCTTTTTACATTTTGGACAGTGTGAACGATCATACAAAACAGTTGTTAATTCGTCTATTCGCAAGACGATTACATTTAAAAAACTGCCCATTGCTAGGCCGACAAGAAAAAAAAGAATTGAATAAATTAATATCATTGCGAACCCATCGATTACTTATTTAAGCTGTAGTTTCTTATAGCTCTGCAAAAATTTGCAGAGCGTATAAGAAACTAGTCGTTTTGAACCCAGTAGTTATAGCCCGATGGCATAGTCCCTGCTGTCGGACTTGCTGATTTAACCTCTGAATCCTTTGTGTTCTCCAAATTTGCAAAAATTGCAAAATCAGAGCCAGTAGCATTTGTAACATATTGATATTGTGTAGTACCCTTTGGATCAGTTGGAATAGTCTTGATATAAGGATCTGTTCCAGTGTTTAGCCAAGTCAGATCAGTAACCGGTACGGCTACTGCCTCGATGGCATACTCCTCAACCTTCTTCACTGTATCAATCTTATCACCATATGAAGTGCCAATCGCCGTCTTCAACTGTACAAGATCATTTTTTCGCTGAGCATCTC
>CAYPDD010000008.1:6523-15994 GCA_964409395.1 uncultured Candidatus Saccharibacteria bacterium
CTCTTGCTTTCGCCCGAGCGCTCTGCAAACCAACCATCACCATCGCAGCCAAGATACCAACAACCGCAATGACGACCAACAGCTCTATAAGGGTAAAAGCTTTTTTCTTAAGCATAATTTCTCCAATCATTATAACTTCTCGGAAGCCAAGAAGAGCTAAGAAGGAAAATTATATTTCTGGCAACCAGTATTAGTACACTTTACAGCGCTATCGGCTGCGACCCATGCTGATGCCGCTCCAGTTGGACTCCCTGCCATTATCACAAGAGCACTAGCTGTAATCGAATTTGTCGTAACGGCTGTACCTGCTGGAGTACCAGCAACAGTTGTGTCTTTATAAGTCCATGTACCTCCGACAGTTGCGGCTGATAATACTGGCCAGTTTGCAGTTGCGTCCAATACCGTGTTTCCAGCAGCGAGAGTACAGACAGCAGTACCGCCAATATTGGCAGCAGCAGCAGCAGCAGTTAGAGCATTGCCCCCTGCGAGACACACATTTGCAGCTTTTACTGACTCTGACAAACTAACATACACCGAACTCGCTCTAGCTTTAGATGTTTGGCTAGTGTAACCAACGACAGTCACAGCAGCCAAGATACCGATGATTACGATTACGATGATTAACTCTACGAGTGTAAAACCTTTTGATTTTTTTAACATTTTTCCCTCCATTTATTTTTCTAATATTTTTTCCCTTATAATAGTTTAATTTGGCTTCGATCGACCGAACGAGGACAAATTGGCTATTTTCAAATTATCCGCCCGCCGTTTGATTTATCTGATAAATTGGCAGATAAATCGCAAAGACCATGAAGGCCACCGCTAAGCCGACGATCACTAGGACGGCTGGCTCAACCAATGAACTAATTGTCTTGGTAATATCAGTTGTGCTCTCTTCATAATAATCAGAGACCTTGCCCAAGACCTTATCAAGCTCACCAGTCTCTTCACCGACAGCAACCATCTGACCGATCAGTGGTGGGAAAAAAGGATCTTTTAGCAGTTCGACAGATAAGGGCACGCCCTTTTCCACCTGGCTCGATATATAAGATAAACTATCTTCATAAATAACATTATCTATAACACTACCACCGATACGCAATGCATCAAGCAATGGCACACCAGCGCCGATCAACATCGACATAATCCTCGTAAAACGATACATATACATGCCTTCGTAGATATTTTTCAATCCTGGAAGTGTAATCTGTAAATTATGGAAAACTCTCGATCCAGCATCTGTCTTTATCCAATTTATAATAAAGACGATTCCACCGGCGAAGATAATAAGTACCAACCACCACCACACTTGGAAAAAGGCCGAAAGCCCCAGCAATATCTTGGTGATAATCGGCAAATCTCCTCCAGCTGAGTCAAACATTGA
This sequence comes from uncultured Candidatus Saccharibacteria bacterium, assembly GCA_964409395.1. Classification (GTDB taxonomy): domain Bacteria; phylum Patescibacteriota; class UBA1384; order XYA2-FULL-43-10; family 1-14-0-10-43-13; genus CAYPDD01. Next base: position 7,908 of record CAYPDD010000008.1, read on the forward strand.
TTTTAATTTTGGCACGACAAAAGTCAACATCGCGATTCCCGCGATGATCAAAACACCGAAGATAAACATAGGATAATATAATGAACTCTTTACTTTGGAGATAAAGCCACTGTCCTTTTCAAGTTGATTTGAAAGCTCTAGCAATACAACATCAAGCTTACCAGTAGTTTCACCGGAATTTACAACAGAAACAAAGACTCGATCAAAAGCCTCGGGATGTTTGGCCAAAGCAGATGAAAAACTATAACCTTCTTCTAAATCTTTGTATAAACTAAGGAAAATTTCTTTTTGGTGAGGTGTTCTAGCTTGTCCGGCAAGCAAACTAATTGCTTTGGTCAAAGCCAAGCCAGACGAGAGCATCGTTGCCAGCTGACGGGTAAAAACAGCCTTATCTCGAGCCGAAACTTTTGCTACAAAAAAACCGGCAAAAGCGACCTGCCCCTCAGCAATAATCTCTGTTGGCACCAAAGTATGCTGAATAAGAACATTCTCAGCTTCCGTTTGGCTGTTTGCTCTGACTGTACCAGAGACTATTTGGCCTTTATTATTTTTTGCTTTGTATAGAAATCTTGGCATCAGCCCCTCATCATTTATGAATCTATCACTTTATATTATACATCGAATACTTTTTTATTTGCAAACAATTTCTACCTAATAAACCATCATCTTGAAAGTCTTTGGATCAAGAGAGTAGTTTAGGGCGTCTTCTAGAGTAATGTCGCCCCTAGAAACATATTCAGCCAACACTTTATCAAGACTAATCATGCCTTCAGCGGCTGATGTCTGGATAATATTTGGTATCTGGAAATTTTTGCCCTCGCGGATAAGACTTTTGACCGCCGAATTGGCAACCATTATCTCTGCTGCCAGGACTCTACCGCCACCAATTTTTGGAATGAGACGCTGTGAGACAACGCCAAGCAAACAAGAGGCAAATTGACTTTGAATCTGTTGCTGTAAATGTGGTGGAAAAACATTGACGATACGATCAGCCGTCTGGGCTGCCGAATTCGTATGCAAAGTCGTCAGAACAAGATGACCAGTCTCAGCCAAAGTCAACGCCGCTTCGATAGTTTCTAGATCTCTCATTTCACCAACCAAGACGACATCTGGATCCTCACGCAAAGCGGAACGCATCGCCCTAGCAAATGAGTTTGTATCTGAACCAACTTCTCTCTGAGAAATTACGCTTTTTTTGTGATCAAAAACGTATTCTATAGGATCCTCAATTGTCACAATATGTTTACTTTTCTCAGTATTTATCTTGTCAATCAGCGCTGCCAGAGTCGAAGATTTACCAGAACCAGTTGGCCCAGTAATAATGACTAATCCCTGACTTGGCTCAGTGAATTTTTCTAAGATAGGTGGTAATCCTAAGTCTTTGAAACTTCTTATTTCTTTTGGAATAAGACGAAGCGAAGCAGAGAGAGTCCCCTTTTGATAATAAACATTCGCTCGAAAACGCATACTCTGATAACCAAAGGAAAAATCTGCCTCTCTTTTTTGTTTTAAACTCAAAAGAAGATCACCTGGCGTAAAAGTAGCGATTAGTTCCTTGGATTTTTGCTCTGTGATAATTTCTGCGTCAGGTATGGGTAAAAGCTTACCATCTATTCTGACCATCGCTGGTATTCCAACATTTATATGGATATCAGACGCATTTTTTGACACAGCGTAATTCAAATAAGAAGCAACTTCCGAATTCTTTTTTTCTGTCATGCCCCTCCTAGGACGAATAACAATCCATAAACTAAAGTATCTCTGGACCGATATTAATATTATACTAAATATTAATAATATATACTACTGATTAAACTTAATTATTGATAACAGCTTGGAAGATTTCGTCAACAGTAGTCTGCCCTGAAAAAGCCTTTATTATCCCATCCTGCCTCATTGTAATCATCCCCTCTTTGATCGCTGTCTCTTTTATTTCATTGGCCGGTCTCTTTGCAATCGCTAATTCTTCAATAGCTGGCGTAATAGTCATGACCTCATAGATGCCAACACGACCCTTGAATCCCTGCGTACACTCCGAACAGCCCTTGCCATGATAAAGTTTTAGCTCCGCCGGAATACGCTCTTTGTCTTTGGTATTACTAGCGGGAATCTTTGCCATCTCCGCCAGAAGTTCATCCATTAATTTTTGAGGAACTTTAATCTCCTCTCGACATTTTGGACAAATTCTTCTGACTAATCTCTGGGCGATGACTAAATTGATCGCTGAAGTAATTAAAAATGGTTCGACACCCATATTTATAAGCCTAGGCAGAGCGCCGGCAGTATCGTTTGTATGAAGAGTCGAGAGCACTAAATGACCCGTTAGGGCTGCATGGGTTGCCATACCAGCTGTTTCAGCATCACGAATTTCACCAACCATAATTACATTTGGATCTTGACGCAAGATACTACGCAAACCTGAAGCAAAAGTAAAACCAATCTCCGGCTTAATCTGACATTGATTTATTCCTGGAATTTCATATTCGACTGGATCCTCAAGTGTCACAATATTAACGCCTGGAACACTAATTCTGTTTAAAACTGCATAAAGCGTCGTTGATTTACCAGAACCTGTCGGCCCAGTCGAGAGAATTATGCCATATGGTTTTTCGATTGCTAAATTCGTTTCTTCAAAAGCACTTCCCTGCATCCCTAGATCCTCAAGAGAAAGGATACCCTGACTTTTATCCAAAACTCTCATCACAACCTTCTCGCCATGAACAGTCGGCAATGTTGAAACACGAACATCAACCTCATGATTTTTGAATTGGACGTCGAAACGACCATCCTGAGGAATACGAGCTTCGTCTATTTTGAGTTTGGATAATATTTTGATACGGCTGATAAAGGGCGGATGAAATTTTAGCGGAGCACGAACAGCATCCTTCAAAATACCGTCGACACGACAACGGATCCTCAAAGATTTATTTTCTGGCTCGACATGAATATCTGAAGCCTTTTTTAGAAGTGCATAGTTTATAACAGCGGCCACAATTTTTGGGATAGAGCCCTCTTTAACCACTTCATCAAGCATCTTTTCATTGATAATATCTTCTTTTATCAGTGAACCAAGATTGTTTTCGTCAGAATCAGTCGGCTCTGATGTATTACTCTCAGCATTTGAAGAAGCTGTTTCTTCGTCTGCAAAATTTCCAGTTGTGGTAACCTCAGTTTTTTTAATCGGCTGACTGGTCGTCTCGGTAGTTTTAAACTCCTTGCCTTCATCTTTCTTTTCGATGATATTCTCGGTTTTTTTTATCTCTGGTGACGCAACAGCTGTAGTCGTTTGTTCGGCTTCTGGACCGGCCTCTGGGGATTCTGCCTCAACTTCATCAATGGTGAAATCGGGGCCAGTTTCGATCAAGCCATCAAGCAAACCCTTAATTGCACTTTTGGATTCAGGGCCTTCATTTCCAGTATTTTTAACTCTGTTTTTTAGAAACTCTTCGCGACTATCAGGCTGAACAGCACTTATAGCCTTGGCATCAGCCGCAGCATTTCCACTAATCTTCTTAAGCACATACTCAATATCTTCACGAGAAGTGGCAAATTTTTCAATGTTAACGCCATTTTCCTTCTTGATAAAGTCCAATATTTTCATTGTAATCGGAGAATCAGGCTGTTCACAGGCGATTAGATAATGACCGCGCTTATTCTGATCAAAAACAACTAATCTATATTTGGCAACAAACTCTTTTGGAAATTTCTTTAGGTAGTTATCCCCTATCATCTGGTTTCTCAGGAAAATAACTGGTAGGCTACCCTTTTTCATCAGAAGAGGACTCTTGTCATTTTGACGATATTGTTTCACTATTTCATTAAAATCCGTCTCACCTGTTATAAAGAGCTCAACTTCTAATTTTCTTTTATCAAAAAGATCTTTAAGTCCACCCTGAAAACCAGTTAATATGTCCGATGGTCTCGAAACAGCAATCCTGATCATCCCTTCATCTAGACTAAAAGCAACGATGCCGAATTTCTTGGCAATCTTTTCTGTTACTATCTGCTTTAAGTCATCAGGGATACGAACATTTCTAAGTTCAACATATGGTAACTTTAGTATTATGCTATAGGCTTTGTTGATCGTATCTCGTGTCACAATATGATTTTTTGACAAAAAATCTTCAATCTGACGATTTGTCTTCAACTGCTTTTTCAGACGAGAAGCATCATCCTGATCTATCAAATCTTGCAAGACAAAAACATCCAAAATTGATTGGTCAAGCAAAGTACTATTAGAGATGTTGTAATAGTTTTGATTAATATTTGACATCTATATAGAGACCTAAATAATTTAAACTAAATACCTAAGAAAGGATTGACCCTGCCAATTTTTTCTGTTGGTGCTTTTATCGGCATCTGAACAAGGTTGCCTTTTGATCTGATAAGATCCTCGGCTTTTTGTTTGACGCTAGCGATTTCAACAATATTATATTTATCTTCCAGAACAACTTCATCACTGCTTGATGGTTGAGAAGATTTCCAGAGGAAGAAGAAAGAAGCACAGACAACCACCAAGAGTATTACACTTGCGGTCATCGCTAGATTTTGCTGTTTTAATCCTTTTTTCATAATCCTCCTTCAATAGTAGATGCTGTTCCACTTATTTCTGATGATGTTGTAGCGTCAGCAGACAAAGAGGCAACGGCGCCAGATTTGTAAGCCTCTATCTGATATGAAGCGGATAACCCTGTATCGCTCAAAGATAGAGAGACACTTTTTATATTCATAAATTTCAAATCATTTTCAAGCGCTTTAGTCATCTTGTCTATGCTTTCAAAGCTACCACTCACATTAAAAGAGATCGTGATTGCGCTTACATTTGCGTCACCTTTTGCCGAGCTACTATCTGCAATTTGAATACTTGGCACAGCAAGATTATTTGTATAAGCAATCGCTTCAATCTCCGAGATGACATTTGCTTCATCTTTATCTTTTGGCATTGCCACAAAAAGTTGATCAAAAATTGGACCCAATTCATCAATATCCTTTTTTGCGACTCTTAAGGATTCGAGCTTGGCATTTGCCGATACGATCTCCTGATCTAATTTCTTTAGCTCTGTTTTATTTTTTTGGTATTCTGGGATTATAACCTTCCAACTATAGAAGAAAGAAGCAACCGCAAATACTACAATCATCGAAATCACATAGAAAGAACTATTGGATCGTTGCATCTTCTCCTCCTTGGTCATCAGTTGTAGTTTCTGCAGTAACTTCAGTAGTGGTCTCAGTTTTTGGTTTTTCAGTCAGACTTTTTACCTTGTCGACTTCCAAGCTGATAGAATATGCTACTTCTATTTTCTTCGTCTGCTCATTTATCGTTTGACTAACGTTCATCAATTGAATATTTTTCAAAATATTAGCGTCATTAACCTTCCAACCCTTAAATAAGAGTAATTGATCTGCTACCGCTCGATATGAAGGTGCTTGGCCATCTAGACTTACTCGACCATCAGCCGAAACCGAAATATTATTAATTTTTATATTTTGAGCAATTTTTTCATAAAACTTTGGCAAAAATTCATTGAGAGGGTATCTACCGGTCGTGATGCTGGATAATCCGGCAACAGCAACCTTAAAAGTACTCGCCTTAACCTCAGTATCGGCCAGACTTGGAACAGCAATCTCGGAGATTATACTCGTTTTTTGCTGACCCTTTTCCTTTATCGCTGTCTTGGCGCTGTTGTTGAGTAACCAGAAAAAAACAGAGCCGGCAATAGCCACAAAAGCCGCCATCCAACAGATGAAAAGCGCTAGACTATACCCCTTGTTGTTTGAAACGTCAAAAGATTCATCAACAGCCTGATCAGTATTCACAGCAGGCTGAGCTCCCCCGGGAGGTGGGGATGGTTTTTTCCCGAAATCAGCAAAGTTCATTTTCCCTCCAAAATATATTTGTTATTTATATAATATCTTAATTGATTATCGCTTAGCAAGTACCGACAAAACTCTTATTAATCTCCTGTATTGCCGACCTCCTTGGGACTTGGAATATTTAAATATTTGAATCCTGGTGGTATTTTATCGCCAGTATTATAATCATAGAAAAAACGGATATTATCAGACACGCTATCAATAGAAAAGCTCTTTGCTACAAATGAACCAGTCATCTGGATATTGTCAGCGCCGTTTAAGGTCACTAGACTATTTTTGCAAAATGTCGTTGCTTGGATAGTATTATTGCCTTTAAAAGCACAGTTTCCACTCGAAGAGTAAACACGTATTATAGCTGTACTGTCCAAGGTAGTAGCCCCTATTGTTCGAAAACATTTTAATGTAATAGTACTAGTACCATTAATTCCAGTTGATTTGATGTCACTATAAACTATTTTCTCTGTATTTTGAGAAGAAAAATTTGTATTTAGGGGAGAATCCGTTATAAGCCCAGAAGGCGCACCGCTCAAAGTGCATCTATCAGCTCCTGTCGTCCAACCGTTGATAGTTACTGAAGTATTTAGTGGTATTCCTGCCGTAATAGTACCGAGATCAATAGTTTCTTTGTTGATAGCAGTTGCAGAAGTAGCTCCAGCAATAGCCTGCAATTTAACTCCCGGGGAAACATTTAAAGTGATCTGGTCTTCGCCTGAGGCTCCGTTATAATCACATTTCATTTTGTATACGAAGGACCCGCCCGGCATATTGTTCAAAGCCGAAGTTCCAGGAGAGAAGAGACCAGTCCACGAAGGAGCACCGACACCAGTTGTGGTCGCAGTACACGATGAACCATTTGGCATACCCCAGAAATTATAATTCAATCTTGCATATTGATTATAGCTAATATTATTTATTACCTCGGTACCGTTAAAAACAACATCACCAGCAGAAGCAACCGGCTTAATAGCAGGATTAAAACTTGCATCATCTGAGTATTCGACTGATAAATTAACTTTTGGCTTAAAACTTATATCCATAGACTTGTGCATAAATACCCCGTTTCTCTCTACCAAAATCACTGGTTTGTAATTTCCAGCTTGAGCGTAAGTAAACGGGATAGCCTTGTTTTGCCACGAACTCGATGTAATAGTCGCAGAGCTATGATCAGCAATCTTGTTGCAAACTGTTTGCAAACTGGCTGTATTGTAGATTGTATTTGGATCATATCCAGGACAATTTGACCAAAAATTATAATTTATCACACCACTTCGCCCTCGGACACTTACATTGAAATTTACATCATTTGTATGAGACACAGAACTATCATTCCATATAATACCGGTGCCTGCCAAAACATTCGGGGTTGGAGAAAAATCACTAATAATCAGAGAGTTATTGAATATTGATCCACCGAGAGCGCTTGTTTTTTGTATATAAATAAAAGCTACAGTTAGAAAAACCAAAACAAAAGAGACCGATGCCAAGAAAAGCATCTTTCTGGATATTAATAATTTGTTTTTTAGTTTTTTTATCATTTCATTGTCGGCACTGGGCCGGTCTCAAATTTATAATCGTGACTCCCCTGACGAAGTGATTCGGCCATCGCCCGATACCGCTTGGCAGCGTAGTCACTAGGCGGAAAATCCTTGGCCTTCTGCTCATAAATAATCGCCTGTATGTGATCAGCGAGCCGAGGATAATGATTTTTTATTGATGGCAACATGTAAATGTTATAAAGTAAGACAATCAGCCCTAAGGTAAAAATTAATCCAATACCAATATTTTTTAAAACTTCCTTCGCCATGTTTAAAATTTCTCCTTAACCCTTACTGCCTACTACTTTTTTAGTGTACATGTCCATTTACTTTCCAGCCAACAACCATATTTGGTCGATTAACATATTGGTAAAGCAATCCGTTACTAGAGACAACACCATTACCACTAAGAGTTGAGGCTCCCGAACCGGGTACAGCAAAATACTCCAATGTTTTACCGTTAAAACTATCATCAACCGTACTATTATCTAATAATCTATCTGCGCCACCTCCGGCGTTAGTTATCACTATCGAATATCTCCTTGTCACAACACCGACACCTTCACCCGAAGAATCATAACCAGAAACATCGCCTAAAATTTCATTAGCCTTCCACTCCTCAGAATAACAACCGGGATTTGTACATGTTCCAGATAGCTCATTTGCAAAAACTGATTT
>CAYPDD010000008.1:16004-16423 GCA_964409395.1 uncultured Candidatus Saccharibacteria bacterium
ATTAAAAGCCCAGACCGTTCCGGCTAGCATAAGCATAACTAGTCCTGACCAAAAAAATACTTTGCTTTTGTACTGAAAATTTTTCATTTTCTCCCTCGATTAATATTATTTTATTATTTAAATTAACGTTAATTTTCCAACACTATTATACCCAATTTATCATCCTTTTCGTTATTTGGTTTAATCTTAGCACCATCACCTACCACCAAATTACCCTTAATAATTAACGTGCCAATTCCATAATAAGTTATAGTTTTACCCGCTGGGATAGAAACGTTTCCGTTCACAACCCATACCCTTCCCTCTGGATATTTAGCAATTTGCGTTCCAGACGGTCCAGTTGTTCCTTCAGATGTATTAATGTCAGCATTTAAGGTTTGCAAATAAAGATTCACACTATTGCCAGTCACTGGATTCAG
>CAYPDD010000009.1:0-11097 GCA_964409395.1 uncultured Candidatus Saccharibacteria bacterium
TTATAGCGAGATGGGTACACCTCTTCCCATTCCGAACAGAGAAGTTAAGCATCTCCGCGTCGATGGTACTCGGGCTGCAAGGCCCCGGGAGAGTAGAACAGCGCCAACACTTAGAGTATAAACTGGTTTTTTTGTACAAAAAAATACCCCCGATTTCTCAGGGGTATTTTTTTATTTACTTACCGCAGCCACCGCAGCAGCCACCACATGGTTCTATTGACATATTTCTCCTAATTTTTAATTATTCTACCTATCTATTATAGCAAATCTGTCAAGCTTTTGTAAGGGACGGCTATAATAATATTGACTCTCTAAGCAAAGGGATGATTTCACCGTATGATTTTGCAGCTGCTCTGTAAGCGGCTCGGCCTGATTCTGTTAGTGAGTACATTATTCTTTTTCTAGCGCCAGCAGAGACCTCTCTAGTGATAGCATAGCCGTCTTTATGAAGCTGTTCGAGGGCTGGATAGATTGTTGATTCTGTCGGTCGGCAAGTTCCGTCGGAGAGTTCCTCTATTCTTTTGACAATTCTATAACCGTAACTTTCCTTGTCTTTGTACAAGACTTTAAGCAGAAAGAATTTAATTAAACCTTGGTTAATAAGTTTTCGCCAGTAACCTTCTCTAGTCAAATCCATAGCAGAGTCTCCAATCACATATATCATTTATCATTTTTCATTAATTTACCATTTACCAATGATCAATCAATGGTCAGCGGAAAATATTAAATCTCAAAATTAAAAACGAGTTCCCTCGCTCGTCTTAGTATCTTTATACTATACAAGTGTAGCAATCTTGTCAACCGCTTTATAAGTCTGTCAGAAATTGATATCATCTAGTCTACAATTATTAATAATTGGGTAGAAAATGAATAAAAAGAAGATTTTTTTGGATTTTGATGGGACAATCTTTGATACAAGTTTGTATAGAGATATTCTATTTGAAATTTTCGGAGAAGCTGGCTTTCTAAAGTCTGAGATTTTAAGCAATTATGAGGAAGAGTGTCTTGATTATAAATTTTCTCCCGAGGGCTTGGTTGAAAGACTTGGAAGGATAAGATCATTCGATCAAACAAAAGTGTTGAAAAGGATTGATAATTCTTATCTAAAGATTCCCAAGCTTCTTTATAACGATACCTTTAATTTCTTGCAATCAATCAATCGTGATCTTTATACTGTAGATTTACTTTCTTTGGGCGACATCACTTTTCAGAAGAAAAAGATAAATCATTCTGGTCTTCTTTCTCATTTTGATAAAGTCTATATCACTGATGTTCAAAAATGGCATTATCTGAAAGAAATAGTTGGAAACGAGGATCATTTTATTATTATTGATGATCGTGCCGATACAATAAAAAATGTTGGGGAATCTTTTCCGAATGCGCTACCAATTGAAATCAGACGTGGGGATGCAGACAGAGATGATCCAATGAGAACGTCCATAGTTGCAGGGGTTCTGAAAAAAGATGACAATCTAACTATTAGAAGTCTGAGCCAAGCAATGAAATATCTATAAAGATTGGTTAAATTTATGCCTGAACTTCCCGAAGTAGAAACAATTAGAAGGGGATTGAGCGAAAGAATCGTTGGTAAGAAAATTGTCAGCCTTGCTTTTGATTGGGCAAAATCTTTTCAGGGAGACAAAGCAAAAGTTGAAAGTTACAAAGTCGAATATGTAGAGCGCAGAGCAAAAACAATTCAAATTCACCTGAGTAGTGGTTATAATTTACTTTTCCATTTGAAAATGACAGGGCAACTCATTTGGAGGTTGGAAACTACAAGAAACAAGAAACAAGAAACAAATGAATTAGAGAATCAAAACGATAGCTTTGCAGGCGGGCATCCCGATCATGATTGGCATGCGGAATTGCCAAATAAGCATACTAGGATTGTATTTAATTTTGATGATGGTTCGAGATTGTTCTTCAATGATTTGCGGAAGTTTGGTTGGTGCAAGGTAATCTCTGGCCCTGAATTAGAAAAAATATATCAGGACAAATATGGCATCGAGCCCTTTTCGGCAGAATTTGATGTTAATTATCTGGCTAAATTTGCCAAAAGATATCCAAATCGTACGATCAAACAATTTTTGCTTGATCAAACCATCATCGCCGGAATTGGCAATATTTATGCTGATGAGTCACTTTTTTTGACTAAGATTTCACCGCTTCGAAAAGTTAAAGATATTAAAACAAGCGAATGGCCAGTTATTATTAAAAGTATTATTGAAACTTTGAATATGGCGATAAAACATGGTGGAACAACGGACAGCGATTATGTAAATGCCGATGGTGAAAAAGGGGGAATGCAAGATTATCTAAAAGTTTATCGCAAAACTGGTCAGAAATGTTTTAACGATTGTGGCGGTATCATCAAGCGGGAAACGGTTGGTGGCAGGGGAACGCACTACTGTCTCACTTGCCAGAAATAATTTTTTCTTGACAAGTTGTTGTGTAATTGATAGAGTGTACTTATTATGAAAAATAATGCTTTTAAAACTTGGTTTTACTTTTATGCTCTGACTCAAAAGCCAGTTCTTATTTAGTATTTAAAAAATTCATAGATCTAAAATAAACTGGCTTACGGGCCAGATTTTTTGTTTTTATGGGCTTAGAAATCATTTTAAGCTGGTACAGAACAAAAAACATTTTTGAGGGGGAATTAAAAATGTGTAGAGTGATAGCAATTGAAGAGATCGCAATTTACGCGATCAAAGAACTTGATTCTGACGCAATAAGTCAGATCGACGAACTGGTTTTAGAGGAAAAATCTTTCTTGGCAATTATCCAAGAAAGAGTAGCAATAATTAACAGCAATGTTATTGTCGGCGCTACTACAATTTTTCCTGACGATCAGTACCTCAGCAACAGTCAGAAATGGGCCAGAGAGGGTGTTGAGAGTTTCAAAATCAGAAAGAATATTCTGATTGATCGACTCTGCTTGCAGTTTCCCGACAGAGAGGTTCTCTTGCGTCGGTACTGCAAGTACCACCCGGCAATCTTGCCCTCTGGCTTCCTTGGGAAGCATCATCGCATCGCGATTGACCCACCGGCGGAACAATTTCCGCCTGGAAAAATCCGGATCCTAGTCGAATAAACTAGGATCCACAATTTATCAATTATTTACGAAAAAGATATGAACAACATTCAAAACAAAATTTATTCAGGATATTACTACTTTTATATAAGCTGGTAATTTTTTGATTAATATTTTCTGTGAAATGATTTCAAATAGTAGCCAGCGTGCTACTATTTTTTGGTTTAAAAGACTATCTTGGATCGTCCAAGGTAGACTAAATAGGCCGAAAGCCAAAAGGGGGTCAGCAATGGCTGATCAATTAATCCGCCTGGTAAAGGTTATGTTTATAACCGTATTACCTCGCCCAATTCCTCGGTTCAGTTTCGAACCGATACAAGGGGATGAAATCCCCAAGGTGCTGTTGCAATTGCGCGACCGGCATCCGAGTTGCTACGGTGGTGAGAATTTTTTCTCTGAAGAGACCGGACGTCTCTTCCGCCGTGATGAGGAGGGTGCTGAGCCATGGAGGCCACATATCCTAACTATGACGCCTAGGCACATAAAGGATGAATTAGAGATCGCCATCGATGAGTATAGGGAAGATATACATCGGTTGTTGGAAAAATCCTCCGAATGGCGCCGCTGAAGCCAATAGGTCGGCTTAATGAAAATTAAGCCGACCTATCACCCACCATTTAACCATAACGGTTAAAATTATCAGATACTCCCTCTGTAACAACGGGGAGTATTTTTTATTTTAAAAACTTTTTGTTATACTTCAATCGTAAATTATTTTAATGGAGAATTTTGAGATGGAAAAATACGCTGCGATTGTATTGGCTGCTGGCAAGGGGACTCGTATGGGGGATGTCAATGGTTCGTCTATTCCAAAAGTAATGCACCAATTTGCCGGTGCACCAATCATTGACCATTGTTTAGATAAAATAAGAAAAGCTGGAGTTAATGAAATAATTTTGGTTGTTGGCTATAAAAAAGAGATGGTCTGTGAGCATTTTGGGGACAAAGTCAGATATGCGATTCAGGAAGAGCAACTTGGTACGGGTCATGCCGTGCTAATGGCGGAGAAGATAATAAAAGACGAACCAGTAGAGGGTGTTGTTGTCTGTTATGGTGATATGCCGTTATTTAAGCCAGAAACGATAAATAAATTAATCAATTTATTTGAAAAGGAAAAACCTACTATCGCAATGTTGACTGCTGATTTGGAGAATCCTTTTAACTACGGTCGTATAATCAGAGATGAAAATGGTAACGTTCTCGAAAATATTGAGGAAAAAGATTGTGACGAGGAACAGAAAAAAATCAAAGAGACAAATCCTTGTTTCTATATTTTTCAAAATGGTTGGCTCTGGGAAAATCTCAAGAAATTAGGCACCGGTAACTCACAAAATGAGTATTATTTAACTGATTTGATAAAAATGGCCAATGATCAGGGCGGAAGGGTCGTCGCTCTAAAGGTTTCCGAGGAGAGTGAGGCGATTGGTATTAATACGCAGGATCAACTAAAAGAAGCAGAAGAAATTTTGCGTCAAAGACAAAATCAATAAAAAAAGTGTGATTTATTATGCCGAGCTATAAAACACTGGGAGTTGTGCTGAAGAGTCAGAATTATGGTGAGGCGGGTAAAATTTTGACCGTTTTTACTGAACGTTTTGGCAAGATAAAGGTTATGGCCAAGGGGATTCGGAAGATTAAATCTCATTTAGCGGGGACGCTCGAGCCTTTTATGTTGCTAAATATGCAACTTCACGAAGGCAAAACTTTTTATATTATAACCAGTGCTCAAATTGAAAAAGATTTTCCAAATGTTCACACTGACATCAGGAAAACGGCACAAGCTTTTTTCCTCGGCGAACTAATAGACAAATTTCTTCAGGACGAACAAAAAATGAGCGATGTTTTTATGCTGTTTATTTCGTCTTTGGAGTCTCTGGAAAATTCAGATCGTATTCTCCTGATTCGAGCTTTTGAATTAAAATTGGTTGAAGCACTTGGTTTTAAGCCAGAACTTTACAGCTGTATTCATTGCAAAGAAAAAATAACACCAGAGAATAATTTTTGGGACGCGGTAGAGGGTGGCATTATCTGTAATAATTGCCAGACCAGTTTTCATCATGGCCATAAAATATCAGACGAGACAATTAAATTGCTCAGATTTATGGAACAAAATGATTTGGCAAGGGTCAATTTATTGAGATCAAATCAGGCGATTCTGGATGAGACGGAGGAGTTGCTCGGGAAATATATTAAAAATATTTTGGAACGAGAATTGAAAAGTGAACGTTTTTTGAAAATGTTATAAACGTTCTAATTTTTTGGGCTTAAAAAAGTGAAGGGCGTCTGGAAAAAATTCCAGACGCCCAACGGTTAAATTAGTTCAATCAACACCTCGGTGTTGATTGAACGACCACATGTTTTACAGGAAATTTTTTTCTTCCCGTTGGTGGCAGTGGTAATGAGGACGTGAGGCATATCTCCTTGGCAGATGCCCATCGGCTCAAGGAATCCTTGGCCGAGACGAACTCTTGGGTCTCCGACTGAGGAAAAGTCCACGGGGACTTTTACCTTCGCCTTAATGGTCTCAGCCATTTCTTTCTCCTTTTACCGTTGTTTTTCCAAACGGCCTTTTCCATGGGGCTAGCCCCCTGTCTACCGCGACATTTGCGCTGACAGAGCAGAGCCTATCCCTATTAACTTGGTAAAATTTCTCTCTCAGACACACAAGAAAGCCATTTTTCAAAAAAACAACAATTGCTCTTTTTATGTTTGGCTTTTCATCCTGAAAAGTGTCTGAGCCAAGAGACTCAATCTCTTGGTGAAAAATTGTATCATGGCCTTTGCAAAAATCGAGAATTTTTTGCCAAAGGCGATGTTGCTTGGGTGTCAGAGGAAAAGCTTTTTCCTCTTTTCCTTTCGTTACCATACTGTAACCCCCTGTTGCAAAAATGCCTCATCTAACCGAAAATAAATTTTCAGTGGACAAGTAGTAACATATTATTACCATAACACAAAAAGCCTTTTGCATCAATAGTGTGAGCGAGGCAAAATTGTGGTATAAATGAAGGTATAAAGCTCATAAATCTAAGGAAAAAAAATGACTGATCAAAACAATACGATGGAAAAAATTATCTCTCTTTGTAAAAGACGCGGTTTCGTTTATCCGGCCAGTGAAATTTATGGTGGTTTTGCAAATGCCTTTGATTTTGGGCCTCTCGGCTCTCAGATGAAAAAGAATATAAAAGATTTATGGTGGAGAAAATTTGTCATTGAGCGAGATGATATCGTTGGGCTTGATTCAGCGATTATCCAGAATCCAAAAACTTGGGTTTCCTCTGGTCATGTCGGCTCATTCTCTGATCCGTTAATTGAGTGCGTAGAGTGTCACTCTCGTTACCGCGTCGATCACATGGAAGAGGGTAAATTTGTTGGTGGTAAAGCAAAAGAAAAGAATCAGTGTCCAAGTTGTGGCTCGAAAAAATTTACGGAGCCAAAAGAGTTTAACTTAATGTTTAAGACTTTTGTCGGCGTGACAGAGGATTCAGCTTCGGTAGCGTATCTGCGTCCAGAGACGGCGCAGGGAATATTCTTGAATTTCAAAAATGTGACTCAATCGACTCGAATAAAGCCACCATTTGGGATTGCTCAAATTGGTAAAGCCTTTCGAAACGAAATTACACCGGGCAATTTTATCTTTCGAACTCGTGAATTTGAACAGGGTGAGATTGAGTTTTTTATTAAGCCTTTAAAAGAAGAGTCTGATAAGTGGTATAAACTTTGGCTTGATGAATGGATGAATTTTTTCTTGGATATGGGTATCAAAAAGGAAAAACTAAGTATCAGAGAACATGCCAAAAAAGAACTGTCACATTATTCATCGGGAACCTCGGATATCGAATATGATTTTCCATTTGGTGTTTCTGAGCTTGCCGGTGTGGCTCAGCGGACTAACTTTGATCTATCTCAGCATGAGAAACACTCTGGACAGGATTTAAAATATTTTGATGAAGCAACTGGCGAAAAATTTACGCCATATGTTGTCGAGCCGACAATGGGTATTGATCGAGCGACGCTAGCTTGTCTCGTAGATGCTTATGATGAGTCAGATGGTAGTGATGGTCGCCAAGCAGGGGAGGTGACTCTTCGTCTAGCTCCAAAAATTGCACCGGTCAAGGTCGCAGTATTTCCTTTGGTCAAAAAGGAGGGCTTGCCTGAGATCGCTCGAAAAATTGTCTCCTCTATCAAGAAGGCCGGAATTAATACTTTTTATGACGAATCAGGTTCTGTCGGACGACGATATCGCAGACAGGATGAAATTGGTACGCCTTGGTGCATCACAGTCGACTTTGATTCGATAGATGACAAGACAGTCACTATACGAGATCGCGATACGATGGAGCAGAAGAGAATTGAGATAAAAGAAATAAATAATGTTATTCTGGATAAATTGATCTAAAAAAATAGAAAAATAAAGGACTGGACTACTAAAAAGGTAGCCCAGTTTTTTATTATCCACAAAAAAACTATTTAGGGGTTGTTGACCTTTTCAAATAGTGCGCATAAAATAGATTCAGGTGGTAAAAAGTGGGTAAAAGTGGTAAACACCAAACCATACAGATGACGAATTAAACGAACATCGTATTATGTTTATTGGAGAATACAGTCACAGTTTAGACGAGAAGGGGAGAATGTCGGTGCCGGCTAAGTTTCGTGATGAGTTGGCAAAAGGCTTGATACTGACCCGAGGACTCGATGGATGTTTGTGGCTTTATACCGAAACAGAGTGGGAAAAGATTGCTGACCAGACATCGCAATTACCAATAACTCAGAAAAAAGCGAGAAGTTTTGGCAGATTTTTACTCTCAGGAGCGATGGATCTGAAAATGGATAAGATCGGTAGAGTCATCGTACCTAAATATTTAGCTGATTATGCAGGGATTAAAAATAAAGTGGTAGTAATAGGGATGCGGGATCGATTAGAAATCTGGGCTGAGGATAAATGGAACAATTTCAGAGTGGAGATGGAAAATAATAGTGATGAGGTAGCGGAAAATTTATCAGAATTCGGCTTCTAGGGCGATAGGGACAACCCCGAAGGGGACCCTTTGGGTCGGATAAAATGAATATCTTTGATCGGACATTTACAATTTAGAACAATAAAGTAGAAAATCGATTTTATTGCTGCCAGCCTGTACTTAGGCTCTTAACCCGTTCTCATTTGTATAAGCTTCATCTTTGGAGCTCGGAGGAGGACAAAGGAGGGGTGGAGCCTAGCCCCCTCACCTATCAGATTCTAGTTAATCTGAAAGGCGAGGGAACAAAAACAAAAAATTGGGCGAAAAGGTTCATAAAAAACAAAAAAGGCTGGCAGCAATTAAGATTAATATTTCTGGAGGCAAATTGGCGCGAGATTTCGTTATTACAAATTCAAATTCAATTAGACTGGGCAAAAAAAAGAAGACCGTTACCAAGGGTTTTACTGTTGGTCCAAATGCGATTAAGTTTATCGCCCTTACAATCGTTGCTGTTTTGGCCGTGGTTTATTTGAGTCAATCAACAGCAGGCGCATCTAGAAGTATCAAGGTTAGAGATATCGAATCAAAAAAAGACGAATTAATACTTGAAAGAGAGCGTCTAGAGGCAGAGCAGACACGACTAAAGGCACTTAAAGAAATTGATAGCGGTATCGAAAAGCAGGTTATGGAACCAGTTTCTAGTATCAATTTTACTAATAATAAAACAAATTTAGCCAAAGTAGACTAATTTTTGGTATTATAAAGCCATGGGTGAATACAAACGTACAATTGAGACAAGACTCAAATCTTTGAGTGTGATTATAATTTTATCCTCACTTTTGCTTTTGACAAAAATGGCGGGAATACAGGTGCTTGATCACGATCGCTATTTGGCTTTGGCTCAGGGTCAGCAACGTTTTGAAAAAAGCGAGATTGCCGAACGTGGAAAAATTTTGGTTCATGATTCAGCTATTGACCCAAAATCTTATTATCCGCTTGCTTTTGATATGAAAAGATTCGCAGTTTGGGCGGTGCCAAGAAATATCAAAAATAAAGCCGAAACAGCTAAAACTTTGGAAAAACTTTTACTTGTGCCTGGAGGCGAAGTTTTGGCTAAAATAAATAATGATAAAATTTATATTCCGCCAATTAAGAGGGGATTATCTCTTGATCAGGCCAATGAAATAAAAAATAGCAAAATTGCTGGTGTCTATGTCATGCCTGAATATAGTAGATATTATCCAGAGGGGGTTTTGGCCGCTCAGCTACTCGGTTTTGTCAATTCAGACAGTGTCGGAAATTATGGGTTTGAGGGACACTATGATAGTGAGCTAAAAGGCAAAGAGGGCAACGTTAAGGGTGAAAAGGATACTCTTGGTAGAATCATTAGTCTTTTAGAGCAAAATGATCCGCAGGATGGCACGAGCTATGTTTTGACTGTTGACCGAGCAGTTCAGTATTATGTCGAAAAAAAGTTAGCAGAAGCAATGACGACTTATCAAGCTGAGTCTGGAACAGTTGTGATAATGGATGTAAAGACTGGCGGTATTTTAGCGATGGCGAGTTTGCCTTCGTATGATCCCAACGCTTATCGCGAACAAGCAGATAAAGATCCAAGTCTATTTATGAATCCAGCTATTTCTTATTTGTTTGAGCCTGGTAGTATTATGAAACCAATAGTTATGGCTGCAGCAATAAACAATGGTAGCGTAACATCGGAGACCAAGGAGACATTCAGTAATTTTACTGTTGTAAATGGCTATGAAATTCATACAGCAGAAGACAAAGCTTTTGGCGAGGAGACAATGACACAAGTTTTGGAAAATTCTGATAATGTGGCGATGGCTTGGTTATCGGAGAAAATAGGCAAAGATGTCCTATATAAATATGTAAAATCTTTTGGTTTGCTTAGCAAAACGGGAATTGATTTAGATACAGAAGTTGCTGGTCGAGTCCCAGCTCTGAAGGAGTGGAGAGATATACAACGAGCTAATATTTCTTTTGGTCAGGGTATTTCAGTGACTCCAATTGAGATGGTAACTGCATATGCAGCTATCGCTAACAATGGCAAATATGTTTACCCACATGTAATTGATAAAATGATTTTTGCGGATGGGAGTGTGAAAAAGGTGCCAAAGCAAGAGGGCGAGCAGGTTGTTAGCGAGGAGACAGCAAAGTCAATTCAAAATATGCTTTATTCGGTTGTAGTTAACGGCCACTCGAAAAAGGCCGGAGTTCCAGGGTTTAAAGTTGGAGCCAAAACAGGAACAGCGCAAATAGCGAAGCCAGAGGGTGGCTATGAAACAAATGAAACCGGTTTGGGTATATATAACCATTCGTTGGCAGGGATAGCTCCAATCAATGAACCACAGTTTGCCATGATTGTGAAACTGACCAAACCAAAAGCGGCCAAGTACGCTGAGACAACAGCGGCCCCATTATTTGGTGATATCGCTTCTTTTCTGTTAAATTATCATTATCGGATAGCACCGACTGAACCAATAAATTAGGCAATTAAATTATAAGTAAGAAAGTTAGGGCCAGTTAGATTATGAAGAATATGTTTTTGAAGTTAATTTATTTAGTTTTGGCTAGGTATGCGAAGAAGGTCATTAAGAAGCATAAGCCTTTTGTTATAGGTATAACCGGATCCGCCGGAAAGGGTACCGCGAAGGAAGCAATATATCAGGTCATGTATGACAAATTTGGTGGTCAAGTTCGCAAAAATTACGGTAGCCTAAATGCAGAAATTGGTATTCCTCTGACGATACTGGGCTATGATAGTCTACCATCAAAATTTCTTTGGCCCTGTTTTCTAATCAAGGCGTATTTTAAAACTTTAGAAAAAGACTATCCAAAATATCTTATTTTAGAGATGGGAGTCGAACATCCCGGTGATATTAATTATTTTTCAGAGATTGTAAATCCTGATATGGGGGTCATCACCCTAATTGCACCGGCTCACCTAGCTAATTTCAAAAATTTTAAAGATTTGAAAAAAGAAAAGCTGACTTTAATCGATATAGTTAAGCCAGCTGGAGAAATCTT
>CAYPDD010000009.1:11107-13450 GCA_964409395.1 uncultured Candidatus Saccharibacteria bacterium
TTATTAATGCTGATAGTTCAGAGTTATCTGCATTAAAAGGGGAGCGATTTATTAGAGTTGGCATTCAAAACAAAGATGTTGATTATCAGGCGGCCAATGTCGAAGTTGATTTAAGCGGTACCAGTTATCGAATTACAACAACTGGACAAAACATCGCTATCAAATCGAAGTTATTAGGCGATCAATTCGTTTATTCTCAGTTGATAGCTTTTGCGGTTGGCCAAGCTTTCGGTATTCAATCTTTGCAGATAAAAAAATCTCTAGAGAAAATTTTGCCAGTAAACGGCAGGATGCATTTTATAGAGGGAAAAAACAAAGTTAATATTATTGATGACACTTATAACTCTAACCCCGAAGCGGTCAAAGCTGCACTCGACGTACTCAATAAAATGAAGTATCATTCAAGAAAAGTAGCGATTATCGGTAATATGAATGAGCTGGGTGATTTTGAAAAAGAGGCCCATCTATCCATCGGCAAATATGCAAAAGATCGGTGCGATCTGGCAATTTTTATCGGTCAAAATTCTAAATTGATGCAAAAAGGATATGGCGACGAAAAAAGTTCAAAAGTTTTTGAATCGAAAGAGGATCTCTATCCTTGTCTTGAGGGCATAATTAAGTCGGAAGATCTTGTATTAATTAAAGCGAGCCAAAACAAGAATTATTTCGAAGAGATAACCAAGAGGCTTATGTCGCATCGTGAGGATGCAACGAAACTATTGGTCCGTCAAAGTAGTTTCTGGTTAAAAAAGAAGAATGTAAAAGAATAGGAGCAAATGTTTGAGACTTTAACTATCGAACCACAGGTGATATTGAGAATGTTCTGGATCGGTTTGGCGTCATTTTTAATCGCAATTGCCTGGACGCCTATTTTGACTAATTTTCTTTATCGCAATAAAATTGGCAAGACAATTAGAGAGAGCAAAGATGCGCCAATCTATGCTAGTCTTCATGCTAAGAAAAATGGTACTCCGACAATGGGCGGATTGTTGATTTGGATTACAGCAGCAGTTTTAACGGTAGTTTTTAATCTATCTCGTGTTGCGACTTGGCTACCATTATTTTGTCTTGTCATGACAGGTGTTGTTGGCGCCATCGATGATTTAATGAACGTTCGGGGTCAGGGAGAAAAAGGCGGTGGATTAAGTCTACGACAGAAATTTCCACTTTATGCGATTATTGCTGCGATCGGGGCTTGGTGGTTTTATTATAAATTAGATTGGAGCTCTATTCATGTCCCTGCAATAGGGGACTTTAATATCGGTATCTGGTATCTGCCTCTATTTGTAGCGGTTTTAGTTTGGATGGCTTTTGCATCTAACGAAACTGATGGATTGGATGGACTTGCCGGAGGAATCTTCGCTATGTCTTATGGCACATATGCAATTATTGCTTTAATCGAGGGTAAGAGCGGTTTAGCGGTTTTCTGCGCGACTATTATGGGCGCGCTTTTGGCCTTCTTGTGGTTTAATATTCCGCCAGCTAGGTTTTTCATGGGTGATACTGGATCTATGGCACTAGGGATGACCCTTGGTGTTATAGCTTTTTTGACTAATACGGTTGTGATTTTGCCATTGATAACGCTCGTTTTTACGCTCGAAGGATTGAGCTTTATTATTCAATTTCTGTCAAAAAAGTTGCGCAAGGGCAAAAAAGTTTTTCTATCTTCGCCAATCCATCATCATTTCGAGGCAATTGGTTGGCCGGAGTATAAGATAACTATGAGGTTTTGGGTTCTGGGGGCGGTATCGGCCGCTGCCGGCCTAGCCCTGGCAGTAGTTGGTGGTGGGCAATTCTAATGAAACTATTTGCCGACAAAAAAGTTGCAGTACTTGGTTTGGGCATTGAGGGCGTTGCCCTAGCTAATTTTTTGTCTGACAAGGTTGTCTCTGTGACTGTTTTTGATCAAAAAAGCGAAGTTGAATTACGGCAATCAACCGAAGAAGATCTTCTGCCTTCGTTAAAAAAAGTTTTAGATAATGGGAAAATATCAAAGAAATTAGGAAGCAATATTGAAGATTTGTCTGTTTCTGAGTTTGATATTATCTTTCGTTCGCCATCAGTTTATTTCAATCACGCTAAACTTATTGAGGCGAGGGAGCGGGGGATAATTGTTTCAAGTCAGATTAAACTTTTCATGGAATTATGCCCGTGTAAGATAATTGGAGTGACGGGGACGAAAGGAAAGGGAACAACAGCTTCATTAATATTCGCAATATTAAAGAGAAAGCTTGAAGGACAACAGATAGCAGACAACGGCCCAATGAACGTTTATTTGGCGGGGAACATCGGTTATCCGGCCATCTCTCTTATTCCGCAATTAATGGCGGACGATATTGTAGT
>CAYPDD010000009.1:13460-14403 GCA_964409395.1 uncultured Candidatus Saccharibacteria bacterium
GAACTTTCAAATTTTCAGTTGGCTGATTTTGATAGGAGTCCCCAAATTGTTGTATTTACCAATTTAGGGATTGACCATTTGGATTATCACAACGATATCGATGAATATAGGGAAGCTAAATTTAATATTCTAAAATACCAGACCAAAGATGACTATGCGGTTTTGAATCTTGATTCGACTTATCCAAAAGAAAAACTTTCTAATATAAAAAGTGAGAAAATATTTTTTACAAAAAATATAACTTCTACTACTGATTGTAGTGCCGGCGTCAGGAGAAGTGATCACGGTTTAAATGAAGTTGTTTTGAAAAAGAATAATATTTGGGAAAAGATTTGTGACGAGCATGGAATAAAATTATCGGGTCGACACAATTTAGAAAATATCGCTGCTGCTTCAATTGTGGCCGATATTCTCAACGTTGATTTAGCTGAGGTTAGATTTGCAGTGAAAGAATTTGTTGGTCTACATTATCGGCTTGAATTTATAAAAGAGATGGACGGCGTTAAGTTTTTCAATGATTCATTTGCGACTAATCCTGGGCCAACAATGGCAGCCGTTGATTCTTTTGATGAGAATAAAATTATGATTTTGGGTGGTAGTAGTAAAAATGCTGATTTTTCAGAGCTGGCGGACAAAATCTCCAAAACAAATGTAACAGCTATTATTTTACTTGGTGTCGAGGCTCCACGGATAGAGCTTGCTCTAAAAGAAGCTAATTGCGGAGCAAAGATATTCACCGGATTTTCTGATTTAAAGCAAGCAGTACTACAAGCAAAAAATATTGCCGTAAAAGGCGATATAGTTATTTTTTCTCCAGCTTGTGCTAGTTTTGATATGTTTAAAAACTATAAAGATAGGGGAGAAAAATTTAATCAGATAGTAGATAACTTGGAAGATTCTAAATGAACAAAGAGAACAAAAAGCGTTCTGACTATTTATTGTC
>CAYPDD010000009.1:14413-14801 GCA_964409395.1 uncultured Candidatus Saccharibacteria bacterium
GTCAGGCGAGCTATCCACATATCCATGGTCCCTTCGCTTTTGGTTTTTGGTCTGATCGCTTTTGGTCTGATCGCTATTTATTCTGTCTCAAAATATTATTCTTTGGATATTACTGACAACGCTACCGATAAACTTTTTTTGAAAAAACAAATTTTTACTGTTCTGTTGGGTTTGGTGGTCTGGGTATTTTTCCAAGCTGTTAATTATAAAGTCTGGCAAAAATTTGCCGGCATATGTTTTTTTATTACAATATTTTTATTAATATTGCCAGTATTATTACATCCATTCGGCTTCTCTTCATCTGGTCGTTGGATTCATATCGGATGGATTAATTTTCAGCCAGCCGAAGTTGGCAAATTAACCTTTTTAATCTATCTTGCCGGTTGGT
>CAYPDD010000010.1:0-4552 GCA_964409395.1 uncultured Candidatus Saccharibacteria bacterium
GAACCTAAGTTCTGTTGCAACACGATTCGATTTTCTGCAGCTTTCTCGGGGGCTTCCTTCAGCATAAGCCGAAGCGCGCCCAGACCAGCAGCTTGAGCAGACATTTCGAATACCCAATGCATTGGAAAAATAGGTTGCCCAGGGAAATGGCCGTCAACATAGGGACCAAAATCAGCCTGAGATAGAACCAATGACGATCTTTCCGAGTCGACAACTGCATAGCTTGCGACTAAAGCATGCGCACTATGCGGAAAGATTATTTCCAATTCTTCACGAGTTAATATTTCCTCGGAAGTAACTGTGGTGAGTTTTCTGACGATTTCGCCAGAAATAGACTGTATGGTTATCATAAGAAACCACCTCCGATTTCGTTCATTTTTCAATGACTAAGCTTTTTATACAACAAAACGGCACTTTATGCAAGTGTTGAAAGCAATTTAGGAACAAAATATTAGGAAATTAGAAGGAGATTGTGATTTCCATATAATAGATAAGCGCCGCAATAATTAACGCTATGACAGAGATAATTGAAACCACCCATGGCCAGACTAAACGCTTTGGCTTTTCTCCCTCCGCATTACTTTCCCCTTCAGCGACAGGGGAGACTGGCTGATTATTTTCTGACTGAGGAGAAACTGCAGGATCGTCACTTTTTGGCAGAGCAAAAGCGGAACTATTATTCAATTCAGCGTCAATCTGCTCAATATTTGGTGTTGCTGGCGAACTTGCTTGTTCAAAAGAAGGGGACTGAGGCATTTCTTGAACCTTTGGTGCTTCATCTGCACTTTTGCTCAAATTGATAAGATCATTATTATTTATCAATGGTGACGCCTCAGTAGTATCTGCTGGCGGTGGGACAACTGGCACAGGCGCTGGCGCCTCAGTGACAACAGCGGGCTCTTCGGCTGGAACAGCCGGCTCTTCAATTTTAACAGTTGGCTCCTCAGCCGGAACAACGGGCGCTACTACTTCTGCAGATGGTTGCTCCTCCGGCGTAAACTCGTTTAACCCGCCCGCTGGCTGTTGCTCCGTTGATTTTAATTCTGGCACGGATGGCGTTGGAACTTGGCTTGATGAATTGGCCGGTTGATTTGATAAATTTTGGTTATTTTGGTCCATTATTTCTCCCTTTTTATTTTAAGTAATATTTTTTAGTAAGCCTTTTTGAGCACCGATATGCTGTATCACCGAAACCGAGTTTTCTATCCCCCACTTCAAAGCTTCTTTGACCGCTTCTTGTGGTATCTCCGCCTTCCAATCCTCTTTCATCAGCCGACCAAGAAAACCGATTGCGAAGGCATCCCCTGCCCCCGTCGAGTCAGTTACCTGAATTGGCCTGGAACTAATATCGTAGAATTCTTTACCGTCATAAGCCTTTGCCCCCTCTTTGCCGTTTGTGATTACGACTATTTTTGGCCCATATGAATATAATTTCTTAATCACTTCCTCTATTTGTGGTCGAACTGGAAAATCGACAAATTTGACCGCCTCTTCCTTATTCAGAAATAATATCGAAGTACAGTTTAAGAGATGGCGAAAATGACTTGCCCCTTTTTCGATTTGCAAAGAGCCAGGGTTCCAAGCAATCAGCGACCCATTTTCTGCCACATCCTCGATCATCCTTTTCTCAATTGTTTCGGTCTTGTCTCCCAGCGGAGCGATAAAATACCACTTTGATTTTAATCCTCTTCTGATTCTGAGATTTTGATAATCTTTGACAGCATGATAAACGAAAATCGTCCGCTCGCCATTTATATTGAAAATGACCGAGAAACCAGTCTGGGACTTACCATCAACTATTATATTATATCGATCGACGCCCTCTTCGGTCAATCGATCCAATATTCTATTCATCGGCGTATCGTCGCCAAGAAGCGTCACGATACTAGCGTTATAGCCAAGCCGAGAGAAGCCAACCGCTGCGTTGCAAGCGGATCCACCAATCTCATAATTGACACTTTTTAGAGGAATTTTTTCACCAAATTCAAAAGTAATTCCCCTTCCGGAACCAAGGGCTCTATCGGAATGTACGTTCATATCAGGAGAGACAAAGACATCTTCAAACGCATCTCCAATTGTTGTAATATCGTATTTCATAGTGCAAATCAAAAGGTTTTAAGAGGCAAATAATATGCTTTGCTATTAAAATTTTTTAAATCGATAGTATTGGTAGCATCATTGGCTAAATTAACATTTCTCAATGAATTCGCATTTACTTTATAAGTCGCTTTGGACCAAGCATAACCATGCGTATCAAGACTAATAAAATCCATCATCATAAAATTAAATACTTCTTTTAGGGACCCTATTGTGGCCTCCGTTATTACCTTCGTATACTCCGTTGCAAATAGGGTGGAAATATCAGAAAAACGACTAGATAAAGTTGGCAATTCAAGCCTGGCACTTTCTAATCTTGTTTGAAAATTATCCAAAACAGAATTTACTGCTGTTGCAATATTTTTATTATCCACCGTTGACCTTGTAGAGCTCAAACTATTTATATAAGTGGTAATCTGGTCCTTTTTCTGTTGCAAAGTAATAGGCTGGTCAATAATTGTTTTTATTTTTGTTGAAATTTGAGTTCCTTGCGCAGATAGATTGGCCGACCCAATATATTTCTGGATTTCAGTATTATTATAAATTAACTGCTCAGCGAGTCCCGCTGTCAAAATTTCTGAGGTCTTAGTCTTAATAGTTTGAACATCTGTATTGGTGGTCACTAAAGCAGATAAATCCTTAACCAAAATAGGCTGATTCTTCAGTTCAGAGAAATTTGATGATTGAGCAATTGTTTTTAAAGATAAATCCTTACCAAGATTTATCTTTAACTGTGAAGTATCAAAATCTTTTGCTTGAACCATCGTGTAGAGACTACGAAGATCGTATTTCGAAAAATTAGCGCCCTGAAAAGTCTTTGTATTTTCAATCCATGCCGACACATAATTCAAAAAGCCGTCAACATAGCTCGTACTGCCTATCTGTTTGGTCAAATCAATAACAAATTTTTGATCAGCCTCCGACAGGCCGTCAATTATTTTTGGATCGATCAAAGTCGATTGAGAAATTGCTTTTGTGATAGTACTAATTCTTTCTTTGGCTAACGGATTTAAAACATAAGTTAGTCCCATAACTGCCAACCTGTTAGAAAGATCTTTCAGCTTTTCATCTTTGGTCGTCAGTGTAATTCTACCCTCGTTGTTTGTACTTTCAAAATAAGTATAGTTTTTATTGGTTGTTTTGCAGGAAGTAAATTTTGGGCCCCATGAACCAACCGGTCGCCAAGAAACGCACTCCCTGGCCGTGCCAGATACTGTCACCATCACCGGTAATCTCTTCTTTAAGAGAAAATTACTCTTTGGGTCTACACTACAGTTTCTTTCGCCTCTTACTCCCTTACAGACTGGTAACTTTTTTGCCGTCAGACTTGGCTTGACCGTAGATAAATATTTATCAAAAGCCGGCCCATCATAGAAAGCAACTGTTGTATTGCTCAGATCAGATGTAGCCACATCTGCCTTAAAAACATTCTTTTTTGTATAAAGCAAAAAGCCACTCGTGACCAAGCACATTACAGAGAGAGACACCGCCGTTATTATTTTCGTTCTATTTCTCATTTCTAATCCCCTCTACTTTCACTAAATATTTTAATATATTTCGCGACTACTTCCTCTACTTCTGCCATACCATCTTTTATCGCTTCCCTGTAATCCTGCTCTTCGGAATGTTCAATTGCGGAAGTAAAAGCCTTTCTTATATTTGTATCAATATTAAATTTAGAAACTCCAATATGGATGGCTTCTCTTATGTCCCCAACCGATAAACCAGAGGCTCCATGCATCACAATTGGAATATCTACATTTTCAGCAATTTTCTTCAATAAAGCAAGATCAACTTTTTCATCTTTTGGCGCCCCGTGCTCATTTCCGACCGAAACAGCTATTGAGTCCACGCCCGTCAATTCAACAAACTTTTTTACTTCTTCCGGTGCGCTATAAACTGCTTTGTGTGATAATTGTCCACCCTCTTCACGCGCGATCACTCCGACTTCCGCCTCGACACAAACACCGTATTTATGAGCAAAATTCACCACTTTTGAAGTCAATGTAACATTTTCATCAAAAGAATATTTTGACCCGTCAAACATTATTGATTTATATCCGGCCTTGATCGCTTGGGCAATAACTTGAAAATCTTTGGCATGATCGAGGTGTATCCCCGCTTTGATTCCTGTCGCTTTTATTTCGTTTGTCACAATATCAAATATTTGATTTAGCCCCGCATATTCGATAGCGCTTGGCGTAGTTTGGATTAAAATTGGCATATCAAATTTAGCAGCCGCGGCACAAATCGCCTTCGTCACCTCTAAATTATTTGTATTAAAAGCCCCAATGGCATAGCCACCCTCCCGAGCTTTTTTTAATTCTTCTGCAACATTGATCATTATTTTTTCTTTTTGTTCTTAAAATAATAAACAATGGAAGCACCAAATAAAACAGCAACAAACGGTAAGAAATACTCTTGAAATTTAAATGTTTCTGAAAGAATAATTTTT
>CAYPDD010000010.1:4562-14489 GCA_964409395.1 uncultured Candidatus Saccharibacteria bacterium
TGCGATTCAGGGCCATTGCTCCCAGAACCACAACACCCCAAATAGTCAACTGAAGCAAAAACTCACCGTAATCAATATTCCAGAGATCTACTCCTCCCTTAAATGCACTCTTCTGCAATCTTTTCTGCCAGCCCTTCTTCATTCCCCTCCAATCATTTTATAACTATTTCAGTGCTTCAATGCCTGGCAATTTTTCACCAGCTAAAAATTCTAAGGCTGCGCCTCCGCCTGTCGATATAAACGATATATTTTTATCAAATCCACTTTCTTTGACGACTCCGACAGTATTGCCACCGGCTACGATAGTGATGCCCTTTGACTCGTTCATCGCCTTGGCGATGGCTCTGGTGCCTTCTCGAGAATTAGAAGCTTCGCTATAGCCCAAATTACCATTCCAAAAAACTGTTTTGGCCTTCTTTATCTCGTCAACAAACGATTTTATTGTCTTCTCGCCGATATCAACAATTCTGAAACCATTGTTTATATCATCAGCCACATAATCCGATGGTAAAATTATTTTATTCTTATATTTTTTGAGCATTTTCTGGCAAAGGCCAATCATACTTTCGCTGAATAACGATTCGCTAATATCCATTCCCTGAGCCTTTAGAAAAGTGTTTGCCACTTCCCCACCGATCAACACTTTATCGGCCAGTGGTGCTAATTTATTGAGCATGTTAGCCTTATCCTCAACTTTTGCGCCACCAATTATTAGAACAAAAGGATGCTGTGGTTTTTTTACTTTGTTCAAATTCTCAATTTCAGTTTGCAAAAGAAAGCCAGCATAGCTCGGCAAATAATTAGTGATTGCTTCGACACTCGCGTTTGCTCTATGTGACACAGCAAAAGCATCGTTAATATATATATCGGCTAGCTCCGCCAACTCCTGCGCAAACAGGGTATCATTTTCCTCTTCTCGTTTATCCCAACGGAGATTTTCAAGGACTAATATTCCGCCTGGCTGAAGAGCGTCAACAACCTTTTTTACGCCCTCACCTGTGACCCCTGGTGCCATTGTGACCTTCAGATTCAACAGCCTTTGAAGCTCTTTCGCAATTGGCGCTATCGAGGTATCTGGACTTGATTTTCCATCAGGCCGTCCGCAGTGAGTACCAATAATCAATTTTGCTTTTTCACCAACGAGATATTTTATTGTTGGAATGACAGATTTTATTCTATTATTATCAGTTATCACACCCTGTTTTAATGGAACATTAAAATCAACACGTAAAAATACTTTTTTATTTTTTGTCTTAGCCTCTTGTAACAGCTTCATAAGCCTCCAAAATTGTTTTCTTATAATTATTCTACCATTTAAGAAAATACTGAGCAAACATAATTAAATATTTCATATCATTTCGACTATTACTTCGGCCTGTTGAGATATAGATAAGAAAAAGGTTAAAATGTAATTGGAGGGCAATGAAATCTTTTATCAACAAACACCAGCTAGACCAAATATTTAGCTATATTTCTAAAGAATTCGAGGCTTTTGCTACTCAAAAGATTGATGGCAAGATTGTTTTTGCCAAATACGAGAAAGGTTCCGTCCCTATCCCCACGCCAAAAACAGTCATCCCTTTTAAGAAAATTCTCTGGCCAGATGGTCAAAATCTTAATTCTCCTCTCGAGGTCAAGAAACTTGCTTTTATCGGCCTCACCAACTGTGACGCAATCGCTCTAGAAAAATTCCTCTGTCAATTCTCCGAGAATAATCTACTACCCAAAAGAGAAAATATTTTAATTATTTCAACGGAGTGCCAGAAGGATGAATTTTGTTTTTGCACTGCTTTTGGCTTTGATAAAATACAGACCTTTGATCTCCATATTCAAAGGGAAAAAGACGGCTACTCTATTTTTTCTAGTTCAAAAATTGGAGAGAAAATTCTCCAAGAAAACGGCGTCAAGCAACACCTGAAAATCCCCAAATTGAGGAATATCGATTTAAAGTTCGAGACCATTTTTAATAAAAAAGAGCTCTCAGAAGCTATAAATGATTTGCCTAATTTCAAGAACTTTTGGCAGGGACTTTCTAATAATTGTTTCGGTTGCGGTTCCTGTAGCACTGTCTGCCCGCTATGTTTTTGCACAAAACATCATGAGAAAAATCAAACTGATGGTTCTGCTGAAACGTGTCTTTCTTGGGATTCATGTTTCGCCAAGAATTTTTCCGAAATTCAAAATCATCATGATCTCCGACCCGAAAGTATAAACCGACTCTACAATTGGTATCACCATAAATTTGTTCGAGCCTTTGCCGAGAAAAAAGAGTTTCTCTGTACTGGTTGCGGCCGCTGTATCAAGGCTTGTCCAGCTCATTTGAATCAATACAAAATACTTTCTACGATGGAAAATCAGGAAGAGAGAAAAATAAATGAATAATTTTAATTATAAAGAATATGAGATATTAGCAAAGGAAGAGTCAGCTCCTGATATTTTCACTTTTAAAATTACCAGCAAACTTCAGTTTAAGCCTGGTCAATTTATCCAAGCTTCCCTCCCTCATATTGGCGAATCAACTTTTGCTCCCTGCTCAGATCCGACTCAAAAAGATTTCTTTGAGCTCTGCATCAGAGGGTGTGGCTCGACAACTAGCATGATGACGAAACTTCTTCCTGGCGATACTCTTAAAATTAGAGGACCATATGGCAACGGCTGGCCTTTGAAAAATCTAAAAAGCAAAGACATAATTATGATCGCTGGTGGTATGGGTTTGATTCCACTTCGTCCTCTAATTTTGCAAATAATGAAAAACCGTGACGATTATGGCAAGATTCAATTAATCGGAGGCTTTCGCACTATCGACCATATTTTATTCAAAGATGATTTGGAGAAATGGAGCAAAAAGATTTCGATAGATTTTTATATTGAGAATATGGGCAGTAATTCAAAATATAAAAAAGGCCTAGTTACTGAGCCGTTGCAAAATAATAAGTTCAATATCAAGAAATCAATCGTTCTAATTTGCGGGCCAGAAATTATGGTACCTTTTTGCAATGATACCCTCCTATCTCGTGGCTTCAAGGAAAATCAGATTTATATTTCATATGAACGACGAATGGAGTGCGGTATCGGCGTCTGCCAACATTGCAACATCGGTCGTTATCTGACTTGCCAAGACGGCCCGATTTTCCGATATGACCAAATCAAAACGGAGATTGGCAAATGAGAAAAACACTAGCATTCTATTCGTTAACGTGTTGCAACGGTTGCAAATTGGAGGCTATTGGTCATTTTGATAGCTTTCAAAAACTACTTAATTTTTATGATGTTTTTGAATTTTCTTCAGATAATGAGGCTATTGCCCCTTCTAATGTTTCTATTATCGAGGGAAACCCCAGCGGCAAGGAACAGGAAAATTTACTACGAAGGATTAGGAAACATTCGGAAGTTATTATCGCCTTAGGCGCTTGTGCCAATATTGGCGGTCTTCAATCTATTCGAAATAATTTACCAAAAAAACTGATCAACAAAGATAGAGTAAAAGCTGTTCCAGAGATCATCAAAGTCGATTATACTATTCCCGGTTGCCCAATAAATCATCAGGAGCTTTACGACTGCCTTATGGATATTTATTGGGGTAAAACATTTGTCCTGCCACAACTACCAGTTTGCTTCGAATGTCGAAAAAATGAAAATGGGTGTTTGATTAAAGACAAAAAACCCTGTCTTGGCCCAATCACTCGGAGCGGTTGCAACAGTGTTTGTGTCAATAACGGCGGGTCTTGCCTTGGTTGTCGTGGTCAGATATCACAACCAAATATTAATAAAATAAATGAAATATTAGAGCCAATGATCGGCGAGAAAAGAACTAAAGATATTGTTAATTTATACGGCGAAAATATTAAAGAAATACAAAAAAAGTAAACATGAATGACACTGAATCAAAACTTATGGACAATAGTTATGATAGGTTTTTTGAGAAAATTATGTTTGGGCAGAGCTTTCTAGAAGCACCAATCATCGCCTCGCGTATTTGCGGATCAAATTCAATTGCTAATAATATTGCCTCCATGAGAGCGATAGAAATAGCTTGTGGCATAGTCTCAAGCGCTCAGACTGAAAAACTGCGCAACTTAATGCTTTACGCACAAATCATACAAAGTCATACTGTGCATCTTTACTCAACTATTTTACCGATTATTATCAGTGTTAGTTCACTTTCCGAACTACAAAAAGACCACCGAGAACTGTTCAAAAATGCTGTCTACCTCAAAAATTTCGGCGATAAAATTGCTGAGACCATTGGTGGTCGATCTCTCCACCCTATCGCTAATATCCCTGGTGGTTTTACAGTCCACCCGACTACAAATAATTTAAAAAACATTGTGGAATATCGCAAGGAAATTATTGAGAGTGCCAAAAACACTCTGGCAACTTTTGGCAATCTAGATTACCCAGTTTTTGAAAGCAAAAACATCTTCGCAACAGTTTGCAAGCAGGGAGATTATTCTCTCTCTGGCCATGGAATTTGGACTAGCGAGGAAAAACATTTTACCGTCGAAAAATATCAGGAACATATTCTAGAAGAGCTTCGCCCGCATAGCACAATTAAATATGCCACTATCAACGGCAAAGAAACTATGGTTGGTCCGTTGGCGAGATTAACTATCAATAAAATCGAGGACAAAGAGATAAGAGAATTTATTACAGATTTGAATATAAAAATAGATGAGAATAACCCGTTTCACAATATAATTGCCACAGCCGTTGAACTCTACTATTTTGTCACCAAAGCGATTGAGACTATTGAGAATTTATCAGAAAAAGGCATCATCAGTGAGCCAATAAAACAAACAACTAAATTTGGCTATGGTACAGCTGGATGCGAATCTCCTGACGGCACGATAATCCATTCGTACAAATTAAACAGCGAGGGGAATATTATTAGTTGTGACATAATCACACCCACGGTCTTTAATCTGCCATGCTTTGAATCAAGTCGAAAGATACTCGAAAAAACAATTAAAGGCTATGACCAAATCGAGAAAAATAAAATTTCTAAATTATTATTTGAGTCATACCATCTTTGCATGACCTGTGGACCACACTAATATTATGATACATATTTGGGAAACACCAAATTTAATAGATTCAAATATTGTAAAAACTCTCAATGGTTTTCACAACTCTTTCCTTGATATTGTAATGGTTTTTATCAGCAATATCGGAGAATATGCCATAATCTGGCTTATTATTGGTTTATTTCTTCTTATGCTCGATAAGAAAAATGGCAAATTTATGTTTTCTACCCTCATCATCGCCCTAATTATTGAAGTCGCAATCAATGATGGCATCCTCAAAAATATTTTTTACCGCGAACGACCATATTTACTTTTTTCCGAGCTTCACCATCTGGGCCCTGATACAATAAATAGCTCCTTCGTCTCCGGACATACAGCCTCGAGCATAGCTATCTTTTTAGTTCTTATAAAATTTTATAAAAAAATGTTTTATCCATTTGCTTTCCTAGTTTTGTTGATGATTTGGACTAGATTTTATCTCGGAATGCACTATCCGAGCGATATTCTCGGCGGAGTAGCAGTCGGCACACTTTCGGCTTGGCTTGCTTTCTCAATTAGTAAAAAATTTGCTAAAATAAAATAACAAAATGAATATCGTCGAAATAAAAAATTTAACTAAGTATTATCTCTCTGGCAAAATACTTGGTGTTAAGAATCTAAATCTTGATATTGTCGAAGGTGAGATTTTTGGCTTTATCGGTCCAAATGGCGCCGGCAAATCAACAACCATCAGATTGTTGCTCGACCTAATCCGGCCTACTTCTGGCAGTGCCACCATTTTCGACCTCGACAGCCACAACAAAACTGTCGAAATCAAAAAGGAAATTGGCTTTCTGCCTGGTGAGATTTTTCTACCTGAAACGATGAGCGGAGCAGATTGTCTCAATTATTACAAAGGCTTCAAGACGAAAATCGATGAAAAATATTTAAAATCGATTATAGACAAGCTCGATCTTGATCTGAAGAAACGAATCAGTGATTATTCTAAGGGCAACAAGCAAAAGCTGGCGATTGTTTTGGCTCTGATGCACAAGCCCAAGCTACTTATCCTCGACGAGCCAACCAGCGGACTTGATCCCCTCAACCAACAGACCTTTTACGAATTAATCAAAGAAACCAAGAAGTGGGGAACAACTACTTTCTTCTCAACTCACATTCTCTCTGAAGCCGAAAAAATCTGTGACCGTGTTGGCATCATCAAAGCCGGAAAACTACTCGCCATTGAAAATATCGATGAGTTCAAGAAAAAAAATATCCGCGAAATGCACATCGAGACGACCGCAACTATTCCCCTCTCCGAATTACAAACGATTAAAGGTGTGAAAAAAATCGAGCGTACCACCCTCGGCTATCACCTTATCACCGCCGGTCAAAACGGTAATATTCTAAGACAATTGACCAAATATGATATTGATGATTTTAAAATCACCGAGCCATCACTCGAAGAAATTTTCATGCATTATTACGAAAGAGGCCACGATGATTAATATTATTTTACAACGTTTCAAAGAGCAAAGACGCGGAGTATTTATCTACCTCGGTAGCCTTGTAGCTTTTGGCTTTGTGATGATTAGCCTTTTTCCGACAATCAAAAAAATGGATATTATGTCATTGATCGAAAGCTATCCAAAAGAAATTGCTAATTTCTTCAGCAACTCTGGCATGCAAAGTTACGGCACTTTCGAAGGTTATATCTCAATGGAATATCTTTCCTTCTTTTTTATTTTGATAATTATGTTCTATGTCGGCAATACTGCCGGTACTGCTATCGCCGGTCAACGAGAAAAAAGAACTCTTGATTTCAATCTTTCACAGCCCATTTCTCGTACCAAAATAGTACTTGCAGAGAGCTTGGTCAACCTACTGAATTCCGCCATGATTGTCCTCGGCACCGCCCTCTCTCTTTTGGTCTTCACCAAGATTTACAACATCGACCAAAGTCTTTC
Source organism: uncultured Candidatus Saccharibacteria bacterium (assembly GCA_964409395.1). GTDB lineage: Bacteria > Patescibacteriota > UBA1384 > XYA2-FULL-43-10 > 1-14-0-10-43-13 > CAYPDD01. Next base: position 11,533 of record CAYPDD010000010.1, read on the forward strand.
TGGTATCATTGCTTTCTTCGTTGTTGCAACTGGTTTCGTCTGGGCCCACCTTGGACTCGGCATGCTCCTCTCCTCATTTCTAAAATCGAAAAGCAATGTTGCTTTCCTTGTCGTCGGTATTTCTCTCGCCTCCTACATTATGCTTTCACTAACTAGAATTATCGAAAAACTAAAATTTCTTGAGGATTTTTCTATTTATCGACTCTATAATCCAGAGTCTCTTTTGCGCGACGGAACAATCAATCTAAATCATATTGTTATCTTGCTCTCGATAATGACTATCGGTGTCGCTAGCAGTATTATTATCTTCAACAAAAAAGACGCCTAATACCGAGAAAAGAGCTCTTTTTTAAAGTTATTTCTTTTGAGAAATATATTCTGCCATGTCGACTAAGCGCTCACTATATCCCCACTCATTGTCATACCAAGCAATTATTTTGACTAGATCACCCTCAACAACCTGAGTTAGAGATAAATCAACCATCGTCGAAGTTTTCATCCCAATTAAATCAGAAGAAACAATTTCTTCTTTAGTTGTAGCTAGGATACCTTTCATCGCTCCGCTCTCAGCCGTTTCAAAAGCTTTGTTGATCTCTTCAATGTCGGTCTTCTTTTTTAGAACAACAGTAATATCAGAAAGTGACACGACTGGCGTTGGTACTCTTACCGCCAAGCCATCAAATTTTCCTTTTAAAGTCGGAATAGTTTTAAATGCTGCTTTGGCCGCGCCTGTTGAAGTTGGCACAATATTGATTCCTGCTGCTCTTGCCCGACGCAAATCCTTATGAGGACCATCAACTAGATTTTGATCGGCCGTATATGAATGTATTGTAGTCATCAAAGATTTCTCGATACCAAAAGTCTCTTCGAGAACTTTCATGACTGGCGTAATACAGTTAGTCGTGCAAGAAGCGTTTGAGACTATCTCCTCCCCTTTGTATTGATCAGCATTTACGCCCATCACATACATCGCCGTTTCATCATCTTTGGGCGGAGCAGAGATCACTACCTTTTTAGCCCCTGACTTGATATGAACCTGGCAATCGGTCTGGGTCAGGAAATGGCCAGTACATTCAAGCACAACATCAATCTCCAGCTCTTTCCATGGCAAAGCAGATGGATCTTTCTCGGCATAAGAGTGGACCCTTTTCTTATCGATAATTAAGTCACCTTCATCAAATCCGACTTCATGCTCCCAAATCCTATAACAACTGTCATATTTCAAAAGATGAGCCAGTGTTTTGACATCTGTTAAATCATTGATCGCTACGACTTCCATGCCTTCGCGTTCTGTAATTATTTTTGCCGCTGCTCGACCGATTCGGCCGAAACCATTTATTGCAATTTTCATAAAACTCCATCTAGCATATTAGCTTTTATTTTTTTGAAATATCTTTGGCTTCACTAAACATTTTGCAAATTTTCACAAACTCAGCAGCTCTAACACTCGCTCCGCCGACTAACACACCATCAATCTCCGGTCTTTTGGCGTAGCCAGCAATATTTTTTGAGCTGACACTACCACCGTACAATATCGGTGTTTCAGCATGAACAATCTCTCTCAACTTGCTAGCAACTTTGGCTACATATTCTGGCTCAGCGTTCTCACCAGTTCCAATCGCCCAAACCGGCTCATAAGCAACGACGATATCTTTATAATATTTTTTAGGAATATGATTTAGCGCTTCGTGCAATTCTCGAATTGGCTGGACTAAATTTGCACTTTTCTTGCGCTCTCCAACACAAATAATCGGTTTTAGCCCCGATTTCAAGCAAGCTAATACCTTTTCATTGACATCAAAATTGGTTTCGCCAAAATGTTCTCTTCTCTCCGAATGTCCAACAATTGTGTATTGCGCGACTTCCTTTACCATCAACGGAGAGATTTCACCAGTGTAAGCGCCATCTGGCTCATAAAAAACATTTTGCGCCCCAAGAGAGATCTTCGTGCTTTTGCCGACTATCTGAGCCATTTCGGTCAACCAAATAGCTGGAGGACAGAAAATAACCTTCACCATGTCTATACCAGCAATGTTATTACGCAAAGTTGTAGCTAGAACATGAGCATCCGCGATGCTAGTGACATACATCTTCCAATTAGCAACAATCAATGATTGTTTCACTTTCCCCTCCGCTTCATATTTTTATTTTCTATATTTATTATACAAATCTATTACCGCTTTTGCCAGCTTATCAGAATCATGATAAAGAGGATTTTTCTCGCTGATAACATTATCTCTGACTATTCTCGCGCCGAGCACCTCTTCGCTTGAAGTGGTAATATTATTTATCTCCCCTGTTTTTGTCTCGTCAACAGAACTTCTCAAAATTTTATCATTCACCAAGCAATAATCGAAAACTCTTTTTTTTGAATGATTAATCAATTTAAAAATGTGATCCTCAATAGTATATCCGGCCGTTTGCGTTCTTTCAGTCGAACAGTTTGCAATATAAACCTTAACCGCCCTCTTGTTTTTATAGATAGCATCCCGAATTCCCGAGATAAGCAGGTTTGGGATAATACTACCATAAAGACTGCCAGGGCCAAGTAAAACAAGATCCGCTTCGCCTATTGCCTTAACAGCTTTGTCGTAAGCTCTAACCTTCTGTTTATTTAAAGAAATTCTATCGATCTTTTTTACCACCTCATCCAAATGAGATTCCCCTTCAGCCGTTGTCCCGTCCGCATAATATATTACTAGTCCCGCATTCCCCAAGGTCGCAGGCAAGACTCGCCCAGCTGTTTTAAAAATCTCCGTTGTCGCTTCTAGCGCCTTTTCAAATGAATTAAAATATTTTGACAACGCTGTAATCCAAATATTGCCAAGCGTATGACCGCCAAAAGTCTTACTATCTTTTGAAAAACGATACTCCAAAACCTTGGCCACCATCTCTTCGTCATACGCCAAGGCTGAAATACATTTTCGAATATCGCCGGGTGGCAACATATCAAATTC
>CAYPDD010000011.1:0-259 GCA_964409395.1 uncultured Candidatus Saccharibacteria bacterium
GCGGGAATTGAACCCACCATTGCAGTGCCACAAACTGCCGTGATAACCACTTCACTATGGCCGCCATACATAAAATAATAATTGCCAAACATTTCTGGAGCGGGTAGCGGGAATCGAACCCGCATCTCAACCTTGGAAGGGTCGCATAATAGCCACTATACGATACCCGCCTAATGACGGGCAGGCCCACTTAAAATCAGCAATTATTTTTTATAATTTATGGTCGGGGATGCGAGACTCGAACTCACGACCTCCCGCT
>CAYPDD010000011.1:269-1370 GCA_964409395.1 uncultured Candidatus Saccharibacteria bacterium
CCCGAAACAAACTACAATAATGTGATTATTCTACACAAAAAGGACGAGGAAGTCAATTCAGGATGAGCGCAGATAAGTTATTTTTTGAATATAAATTATAAAAATAATTGAATAAATAGTCTTAACAATTTATTTATTCACCTTGGCGTGCAATATGTCATCGTAGACACAACCATAAACAATCAGGGTAAGCGGGATTGTTATCAACAACCCGACACCATAAAAAGCATTGCCAAAAAAATTAAATATTATTGAGAAAAGAGCCAACTGAAGCAAAAGGGTTTGTCTATGACCAGATAATGAAAAGCTTTTCTTGAGAGATTGGCCCAGATTCAAATTCTTGTCTATTATAAGAAATGGAGCAAATTGAAGCCTAAAGATAACATATAGGCCTAATGAGGTGAAGAGAACAAAGAAAATGAATGAGATTACCTGGCTTGGTGTAAAATTGAAAATTGCGGGGAGGTAATTGCTAATGAATCCTGTCAAAGCGAAAAAGGTTAAAATAATATAAAGGAAAAACACACGCCACCAATATCTCCATCCAGTAAAAAGACTTAGAAAAGAAATTTTTTCGCCCCTGACTCCTGCAAGAGCGATTTTTCCAAAGCCGATATAGGTGGTTAACGATAAAATAATAAGAAAAATAAGAATCAAATTAATCCATGAAGGAATAATTGCATCCTTTGCGCTTTTGGAGATGGTCTGAACAAAAGTAATTAAAACAATAGCCAGGGTGACAAGAAGATAAAACCAAATACGTTTACAAAATATTGCCCAGCTTTTTTGGGCTATGTTTCTAAGTTTATTTTTTGGACTATTATCTTTCATTTTCACTCCGTTGATTGATTTATTTAATCATATTTCATTGCCCCAACACTGTCAATTAGACACATCACAATAAGGCTTTATATTGACTTTTAAAACACAAAATTGTATAATATATTAATAATGTGGCCTTAAAGACTACTGACGTTTCGTGGAGGAGGTTTTACATGAAACTAATATTTTTAGTTTCGGCGCTATCGATAGCCTTGCTGATAGCCGGCTGTAGTAGCTACATCTACGATGTAGCGGAGATATTGACTCTAAATGTTAATC
>CAYPDD010000011.1:1380-11328 GCA_964409395.1 uncultured Candidatus Saccharibacteria bacterium
ACCACATAGGCGAGCGTGATACAAGACTGCACACCAAAGTACGATGAGTAAGGCACCATTTTCTTTGGGGTCCCAACCCCAAAAACGGCCCCAACTTTGGTCTGCCCAAACACCACCCAACATCGTTCCGACAAATGACATAATAAGTGTCGTGATTAACAATAAAGAGGCTCTTCAGTACTATACGCTGGAGATAAGGGAAGTTTATGCCATCACTAAGGATGGAGTCAAGCTGAAAATGACCCTTGGGTCAAACTATGTGACCTCATCGGGATCAAAATTTGACTTCTGGATCAAGGATTACGGCACAGCCATACACCCAGTGCCAAATCCTGAAGTAAAATATTTTCTACACTTCGTTTTAAAACGAAGTGGTGGTGGAAGCCGCGATGAATGGTGGAGTTGGAATTCCAATAACTATGCCACTAAAATATAGTAGTAGTATTCCCAGACAGCACAGGAAGTGCTGTCTTTTTTATTCAAAAATATACTGCACTAAAGGATTAAGCTTTGGATCTTTCAGCCAAAGACTGTTCTTCCATAAATCGACGATACCATTTGACAATTGAGTAGGCACGTTACCTGTTGCCCAAATCAAAGTTTTACTCAATATTATGTCAGGCATATTTTCCACAAAATCTTGAAATCTAGCAGCGCGATCATTTTCTTTGTCCATAACAAACTTGTTCCAAAAGTCGTTAACAAAAAGATCTGTTATCGGGGTGAGTACATTGTCCACTATTTTATTTCTTATGGTCAGCCAAAGAAAGTCGAAATAGTCTGCAGCAGAGCCATAAAAAGCAAACTCGAAGCTAACCTTGTGATTTGACTCGATCCGATAGAGGCTAGCCTGCGCCTTCTTGCCATCGTAGCCGTCTACCATAAATAGCTGATCTGGACTTAGATAATTGACAAGACATGGCATCTGAGCTCTGAGCGCCTCAGCTGGGATATATACCTTTTTCTGAGTCGAAGAGGAATTACAGTCTCCCTGTCTTACTCCATATGTCACTAGGATATCACGACCATCCTCCTTCAAACCACCAGTGGCAAGCAATGGACTACAAAGCTGGACAGAGTCTGTATTTCTAACAGTTGGATCATTCGTCTTAATAGCCTTCTTAATAAGGCTAACTCTCGGAATCTCTTCTTTATCCGCTCCAATATCAGCAACCACAACCTCTCTCAGAACTTTTGTATACTCAACCATATCGAGGGCAGGACAGGCTTGCGGGAAAGTCCCAGTGCTTAAAGGATTAGAGGTTATACCACCTGTCAGAACTATTGCTCTAGCAATTTGGTCGACAAGTGGCTTTCCTAGCTTATCTTTAACAACTTGCTTGAAGACATCAAAAGAATTTTTTAATTCATAAGCATTCGGCGTTGCTTCCCTAGTAACATTTTTAATGTAGAAACCAGATAGTTTTCCATTGCCTGATATTGTTTGTAGGGCTGAAGACGGAGTCTCAGCCGGAACAGTGATAGTGCCTGTGCCTGGTATAATTATACCCATGTCTAGAGTAGTACCCTTTTGCGCAAATGTTGCGTTCAATGCATCTTCTTGCAATTCTGGATCCGATCTAAATCTTCCCTCTAAGCTTAGCGCCAATTTCCTCTTGTTGTCGTTGCCGAATAGAGAATCTGTTATAGTTGTTATCACTGCAGAAAATAACGTATTCAAGTTATTACGAATTGAAAGAAATTTACTAGCTTCAACCAACTTTGGCAATTCAAGAGACATCGGAGTGCCATCTGAATTTTTAATTAACTTATCGCCGAATTCCTTTGCATAATCCAAAGCTAAAGTAAAAACTACAGGATCTTTTTGTCCAAATAAATTTGCGACTTGAGTCAGAAAACCGGTTGTATTTCGATCAAGCCAGCTTTTGAATTGGCAAATTTCATCAGAATAATTCTGTGGATTAGCACAATATTTTATGACACAATTATTGAAATTTGGTCTTAAATTTGTTACTAGGTATGAAGCATAGAGATAGCCCTTGGTACTACATTGCTGTATCCCAAAAGTGGTAAGCCCATCATATGTTGTATTGTATTTCTGAAAGGTGATATTAGCTTCTTTGTATTGTACGCAAAGTTTGGCATATTCGATATATTTCGGTATATCGGCCTCCTCGGTGCCAGCAGGTATCGTCGGGAGCTGGCAGGCTATCATCGCAGGATCAGTAGCATTGTTTTTGCTATCATAAGGCAGAGTATAATCAAAAGCAAACTGACCAAGATAAGCTTTCGCCCCTCCATCTACTGCTATTGGCCCATAATCTTCCAATGCTTTATTCATTCCTGCCATATTTTTTTCGATCAACTGAGTATTTATCTCGCTGATCTTCTCATTGAATGTTGGAGACACGATTTTTCCCAACATTACATCGACTACATAACTAAAAGGTGAACCATCGTTTACCGTTAGCTTAACAATCTCTTTGGCTTCGTTGCCGTATGCCCCGCCGAGAACCGAATCTGATATTAATTTGCCAAAGAAGTCTGTAACGTATTTTGTTACGTCATACTTATCGATCAATGAGGTAATTAAATCTCCCAAAGTCGTACCGAGCCATGCACCAAACGACTGCCCTGGCATACTACCGCTTTTGGCTGAAATTTCAATATTATAGGTGGCCCTTTCGTATAAATATCTGACACCGCAATCTTGCTTTATATTTGTCAAATCAATTTTGTATTTACCAGTATTTTTAATTTGATCAGTAACGCTTCTGCTTGTAATGTCTGGATTTGGAGCACAGCCTCCGGCGTCGACAGCGCCTAGCTTAAAACCAGAGCTCACTTCTGGTGTACCAGTGACTGAAACATTCCCTCCATCTTTGACGATAACATAGTTATCACCACTGTACAGGAGTGCACCTATTGGACTGACAAAATTACCGGCGATTGTGCCAGAACCAATACTACCCCATGATACCTTGTGTGCCCTCTCTAAGTAAAAAGCAACAAGATGATTCGTGGTTATATTATTAAGAGTATATTCAGCGATTCCGTTGCTTACAATCGGCCATATCTTTCCTCCCACAGAAGACGGAAAGGCAAGGCAGTAGCTAACAGCCGTTGCCTTGGTGGTTGAGTCAGCATAGGGGCAATCGACGACATATGGGTAATAGTTATTGTCTGTCAGCTTCATTTGGAAAGTAGCACTTCCATTAGAATCAACGGTCATCTTTGATGGATAGACAATTTGACCATAAGCGCTAGAACTAGAATCAATATTAGCCTCAATTTCGTAGCCCAACGCTATATTGTCTGTTTTGGATGAAACACTAATAGAGGGCGTGTCTACTCCATCTCCATTTACGGCGATAATGGTAAATGAATATTCAATATTTGGTATAAGATTTTTAATATTTACATTTCCGCTATTCCAGCCAGCAAAAGTCGCTTCGGCTCGAGTAGAAGATATTTTCCCATCAGTACCGACCCAGCCAGAGCCAGATGGATCGCTGATCTTAATTGCATACTTAGTCGCTGTTGGATTGTCAATATTACCATTAAAAACCATCTGTAGGCTATTGCCATCACCTACGATCTTAGTGACTGAGGTTATACTCGGAGTTGCCGCCTGTGTATAGACTTGTGCGATATTTGATTTATTGCTATCGCCGTTGAACATCTTTACTTCGATTGAGCGAAGATAAGGAGTGTTCGGCTTGAGACCAGCTGTTTCCGTATAATTAGTTGCGCTACTTTGACCGATACGCCATGGCGAGACAACAAAGCCTCCCAAGAACCATAGTTCATCTCTAGTACTATTTTGAGGATATGTCCATTCCCAATTGATTGTGTCTGAACTTATAGCAGTTCCATGAAAATCTGTCGGGGCCTGTGGTTGTTTGCAAACTGATATACGGCCCTGAAGAACTTTGTTTGATTTTGGCATCGCATCGATAGGAGTTGAAAATTGCCCTGTCTCGCCATTGCTTTTCATGGCAACAGAAATTTCATAAACCGATCCTGCGGCTGTTCTTAGGGTAATAGGGCTTTTGATAGCCGTGCTGGAGTTTTTAACTGCTTTGCTCTTTGTCGGCCATGATATAACATAACTAGACGCATTAATATCTGTTGACCAGGAAACTATGGTGTTGCCACTACAATCATAAGTCAACGCAACATCTTTTGGCGAAGAAAGTGGAGTTGTGGCGGACACTGCCTCCGAGTAATCAGTTTCTGCCGAGTTACCAGCCTTTGCTTTTACCTTAATCCAGTATTTCGTTCCTGATTTTAACTGTGTTCCACTACCCAACTCTGGAACGGCCAAGGTCGTTCCCTTCTTCCAAGCTGTTTCTGAAGATGAAGTAAAATTTTGATCTTCTGAATACATAAATTTGTAATCAGTTGAAACAGAATTACCATTTGCGTTTACATCAACACTGACGAGATAACCGTTATTTTCACTGAAACGACCAGAGGCAGAAGAAATAGATGGCTTGGAAGCAACCGTGTAAGTTGGTTGAGAGTAAACAGGATTAGATGCTATGCCAGTCAAGGGCGGTCTAACAGTTTGAACCTTAGCACAATATTTTGTTCCTGGCTGAGAAAGACTGCCAAACCGAGATAGAAAAATAGCAGGATTTGCATACGTGGAATTATAGTTGCTTCTAAAAGTACCCGCTCCAGAATATGTTACCTTGCTGCAATCGTCAGAAGTGGTAGCCTTGATCCACACGTTAAAACCAAGATTTACTCCGTGCAGGGCTATCAGGCTTTGATTTTGAGCAGGATCCCAGAACCATTTGACCCCTAAATTGTTGGTCATAATTGTAACATTCTGCGGTTCAGTCAGGGCACCACTATCCTTGATAGTAACTTCGACTTGATTGTAGCTATTAATTACAGCATTAACGATATTATCGATTTTTACTACCACGCGCCTATCGACGCTTGTTACTTGATTATTCAGAGCGTTTATCGTTATCGCCCCAGACAAAGTACCGCTGGGAATGACGATCTTCGTGCTGGAAATCGTATAGTCCTGTGCCAAAATTGCACCATAGCTTTGTGGAAAGGCGAGATCAACTATCACGTCTTCATTTACCTCCTTCGTCAAGGTAGCGGTAACAGTAACCGGTGTCGTATCTGTTTCATTGATTGTGGTCTTGTCGACCCAAAGAACAGCCTCTGGGAGCCTATCGAGTATTATAAATGTTTCAGCGCTAGGGGAGCCAATCATGGCTGCACCAACTGGAGATATAGAGGCGATCTCGACTGCTTCTGTTGAAGTGACAGTGATGATGCCATTGTCTTTTGCGTAGACACTAAATCCAACCGAATTGGTACCCGTAGCGATGACAACACTACTAGGGGCATCAAAGTTAACACCCCTCGTTCCATTTCCCGGATATGTAAGATTAATTGTCAGATCGGAAAGAGCAGCTTTAGTTGAAAGCTCAACCACAAAATCAATTCGATTCGACTGGTTTTTTGATACGTCTGGCACGTCATAAATATAAGAAGAGCTACTTTGCCCCACTCTTTTGAGCGAAACAAGAGGTAATGCAGTTGTTGTGACGCTAGCAGACGGAGACCAGTCAGTCGGGACAAAGTCACCGTTTTCAGCCTTGACTGCATAGGAATATGTCATACCTGCTGTCAAGCCGCTATTTACGACCCCATTTGTGCCACCCCAAGCAGATGCTAGTTGCCAGTCCTCGACAGCTTGAAGCGTACCGGCCGTTGTCACATATTTACCTAAGGTTTCATTGAAAATCGCATAGCGCGTATTTAGAGGCTGGTTCCTGTCAGCAGAGAGTGCGATACTAATACTCGTGCTGGAAATAATGGCTAACGTAGGGGCATTGGGATGCTCCGCTAAAGTAAATAATTGCGACGAATAGGCTGGTGATGAAACGTTTGTTCCGTCAGTTGCAACAATTTTCGCACAATACTGTATATTTGCTCCCCTATCCATAAAAATATTGGAAGTACTGTCTGTCAGAGCAGTAGTATCTGCTGTCGGCAAATAATTAGCTTCATCTGCGCAGTTACCATCGTACTCCTTAAAGAAGATATTGAAACCTGTTTCGTTAGTGGAATTATCTGTCCAATTTGCAGTAAAACCATACTGTGTCGGAGTGCCCAGAAACAAGTCTGTGGGTGGATTAATCACGACTTGCGAATTACCAACTGTGAAGGTATACGTGGCAGAGCCGACATCGGTCGTCACAACACAAGGGCCAGGGCCAATGTTAGCACCGACTGGGACTGTAAGCGTTATCGAAGTATCGCTCCAATTGACTGGCGAGCCAAAAGCACCTCCAATAGAGATCGTTGATGCTCCTTGATTACCAAAATTTGTACCAGTAACAGTGATCGTGTCACCAACAGCGGCGGAAGAAGGAGTAATAGAAGTAATGGTGGGTGCATCTGTATAATAATTCGTATGAAAAGATTCGATTGTCGGGCTAACGGTATTGTCACTCGATGATAAAGTAAAGACTATCTGGGCATAACGACCGATCACATCACCAGAAGTAAAATTCGTGCTAACAGATCCAGTTCCGACAAAAGTTGCAAGATTGTCCTCATTGCTCCATATCTTGTTCACCCAGTCATTTGGATCATCAGTGTTGGAGGCTCGAAGCTTGGATTTGAAACCAACACTGCTAGGAAAATCTACGACAGCCGACAGGCTTAACCAATTGGTATTATCAACACCCGAATCATAAGTAATAGATGCAGTACTGGGTGAACCGTTATTGTAAAAAAATCCTGTGGTAGAGAAACTATAAAGATATGTGATATCCGGCGCAACATAAATCTTACCGACAGAATCTATTGCCATACTATGGTTGCGACCGCTACCCTGCGGGCTTGTCCACTTGCGAATAAAAGTACCGTTTGAGCTAAACTTACTTAGTCTATCTTTATAATCATAAGGATCTGGAATGTCCACTAGATATATATTGCCGGAAGAATCAACCTTCATATCATAGATATAACCAATCCCGCCATCAGGCTGGGCCCAATTACCATAAGTACCCATCGTCGAAATCAAATTCCCGAGACTATCATACTTGAAAATTTGTCCGAAGTAGGCATTATAAATATTTCCATTTGCGTCTATGGCCATGTTGTTTGTACCCTTTGAAACGGCCCATTTGCGAATAAAATTACCATCAAGATCAAAAGTTTGGAATCTGTCGTGACCAGTGTCCATAACAACAAGCGTGCCGTTGAAGGTGTCTAGCGCTATGTCCATTGGAGAATTAAATTGCCCGTCTCCGACACCAGCGCCGCCCCATTTTTTAATAAAATTGCCGCCCGAGTCAAATTTCTGAATTCGATGGTTATTAACATCCGATACATAAATATTACCAACTGAGTCTACTGCTATGCCACCAGGATAATCAAACTGACCATCACCAGTACCAGGCGAACCAAATTGCAACAATAAAGTTCCACTAGGGCTAACCTTTCTGATATAATTTCCTCCGGCGTAGACAAGGTATAGGTTGTCACTTTGATCAAATGTCATCCGATATGGATGCTGTGTGGTCTGGGGTAATGTTATGCGAGTACCTGCTGCGATATCAGTCGTCTCCGAAATTGTCATATTGCCGTAGCCGTTAACACTTTTGACTGTTGCATTCTGCAAAACGAATTCACCCATCTCGGCACTTGTCGCCCAGCTTTTCACAATAAGCGAAGATGCCTCAGCTGGTGCAACTTTATAATTAATAACCGAAAAAGAAACAAATGAGGAAAAAATAATAAATAATACAAGTACTAATGAATGAGCATGACTACTAAACTGCCAAAGATGCCATTTGTAGTACCAAGAAAATTTTTGACGGAGATTATTATGTATTTTGGCAAAAATTTGCAATGAAACGCGTGTACTTTTTTGAATTATAATAATCTTACGATCAATGTCTTTGCTGTTATTCTGCTCGTCTCCACCTCGAACAGTTCTTCCTGAAGACATCTTTTTTATTATTATTTTAAAAACCTTGACTAATAAGCTAACCAAAAAAACCACAGATTTATTTATCTTATCAAATCTTTTTTTTAAATGGATCAAAGAGAACAAACTACCCTCCAGAAATTTATAAGTTATCTTTTCTATTTTACCAATACTAATAGATCAAAACAATAACTTATAGATTATTTATATACACCACGAATTATATTTTTTCTGACTCTCCAAGCATCACCGATCATGCGCAATCCATCTTTGATAGGGCTAACGGTCGAATGAGGATTGTCATACCAAGTAATACCAGTTTCTTTAATCTTATAGCCAAGTTTTTTAGCAATGGCCAAAATTTCAATATCAAAAGAAAAGCCATTGATAGTTTGACGCTTAAATATTTCTCCCGCGGCCTTGCTCTCAAACAGCTTAAAACCGCATTGCGTATCCTCTATACCAGAAACCGCCAATAGTTGGATTATAGCGTTTAATCCCCTGCTCCCTATGATTCTAGTGAGCGACTGTGGCACCGCTAGTTTGCCATCATCACAATATCTAGAGCCGATGACTACTTCATACTTATGAACAAATTTTAATAATTTATCTACTTGTTCAACTGGTGTTGAATTATCAGCGTCAGCAAATAGGATGTATTGCCCCTTGGCTGTTAGTATTCCCTCTTGAACAGCACCCCCCTTGCCTTTGTTTATTTTATTATCGATAATAGTGAGGCTCCTCAATTTATCTACATATTTTGTAGCTACTTCGACAGTTTTATCCGGTGAAGCATCAGCGACAACTATTGTTTCAATTTTAAAACTTTTTGTTTTCTCATATTTGGCGATCGCCTCTAAAATTATATGAATACGTTTTTCTTCTCTGTATGCAGGGATAATAATTGAAAGATAAAAATCACTCATAAGACCAGCTCCCTTTCGAAAATTAATTTTTTTGAACCTTAAATATTGGATTTGTTATTTTGCTATCTGGCATAGTCACTTCTCTGATCGGATACGGCGAAATTGGTGGATGCTGCTTAATATCATCGGCCGTAAGGTTAAACACTAATATTGAGCCACCGATAATAGCTTTTGGTGTCATCTTATCAAGCCAATCGTAAGACCACTTACCCTCTTTGCGACCAACTAGCTTGGACGACTGATAAAAGGTTGCAGAAACTGCCAGCCAGCCGGTAGTCGGACCATATTCAGCATGCCAAGCGCTGGCTTCTGGAATATAATAACTCGGAACAGAACCACCGAAATAATCAACTTTTATATTTTTAATTTTATTTTCCTCTATATATTTTTTTAGTCTTAGCAGATCCTGGCCCCAGTCGAGAGATGAATCGATCAGACGTGTATATCTTTTGTCTTTCGGTGTTGCTTCGTTGAAATAGGCAATAAAATTTGGATAATTCGACAACGTAGAAGTAACCATATAAACAACTAAAATTGACACTGCCCAATATGAAATATGCCTATATTTGCTATTAAATAGCCTCGAGATAGTGTAGCCAATAAACAAAAGAACAAAAGGAACTGTCGGCATCAAATGTCGAATGCCGATATTTAAAGACCCCTTGAGCGTAAAAGCCCAATAAACGATTATCGGCGTTAACAATAAAGTCAAAATCCATTTATCCTTTTTGCTCTGTGGCCAAGCAAATATTAGCCAGAAAGTTGAGAATAAAACCAGCAGAATAATCGGGATTTGGGTTTTTAGAAGCCAAGCCATCGGGAAATACCAAGAAATTGATTTACAGAGACATTGGCGATCAATGATAATTGCTTCAAAGTTATTTCTTCGTGGTAATTTGATTCAATAAAGCTAACAGCTTTTGCAATATCATAACTAGGGCTGGGGTTTTCAATGGCAAATGAATGGTACTGTCGGCAAAGATAAACCACTATTTGAACAAAAAGTGCATTTATAAAAGATTCACAAGCTTCATGCCTTGATACAAACTCTCCGGACATAGTTTTGAAAAAGTCCTGAACGTACATTAA
>CAYPDD010000011.1:11338-13641 GCA_964409395.1 uncultured Candidatus Saccharibacteria bacterium
GGAAATACCAAGAAATTGATTTATCCGATAAATGACCCATAATAAAGGTATTATTTCCTCCCTCAACCCTAGCGACAACCAGCATTATACCCAATGCATAATGACCCAAACCACGGCTCACAGGATTTGATTCTAATTTGTGAGCAAAATTTCGGAGGGGTAATGTTCGAGGATCCTGAGTCAAATTTGTCTCAATTAATTGGTGTTCAACACTGGCCGGGGTTTTCCAAACAAATGGAATATAGACGATCCAAACAAATAAAACAGAGAGGGCGCAAACAAAGAAATACGGCTTAAATCCTTTTTTAAAACCAAGCCAAAAGGTGCCATTCTCTTTTCTGTCCATAATAGCTCTGACAACCACCATTATTAATAAAATACCAAAAAGTAGAAAAGCGGAGAATTTGAGCAACTGAGCGAGAGCAAAAGCAAGCGCTGCGAATAAAATGCTTTGCCATGTAATTTTCTTCAATACCCTGTCAAAAAAGTAAATTGCGATACAATAGCCGAAAGCCGCCGCAATATCAGTAGTCACTAAACGCCCATGAGCGAGAACATCTGGATAAAAAGCGTATAGGGTGAGTACAATAAGTGCAACCTTACTGCCGAAAAGCTCTCTGGCCCATTTGAAAAGAAATAAACCAAGACTAATCATCAACAGCATCATTGGCAATCTCGACCAAAGAAAAACTTCTTTGGGATTATTACTATTTTCATAAATCATAAACCAGCCAGCCTCCCATTGATTGATTCCATTCCAACTCCAATCAGACTCTGGACCTTTGATACCCCCTAAGACAAGCGGGAACCCAGCCAAAGCCTTGGCTAGTGGTGGGTGCTCGGGGTTTAGACGAAAATCTTGGTCTTTGACATAAGTATAGCCAGATGGAATATGGGCAATTTCATCAACAGTGCCTGAATCTCCAGGGTCGCCAAAAGCCCCCTTTGAAGAAAAGAGCGCCAGGCAGAACATAAAACCCAAGATTAAACAAACCGCCAATGGCATCAGCCATTTTTTGTTTTTGGTCGCAAAAGAATTAATTTGTTTAAACATTTTACTCCTCCAATATATTTGATCTTTTTGTCGATTTTACTGTAACGCGGAAAACTTCTAAGCGTTTTCCGATCATTAATCTAGTTTGTGACTCAAGTGCTGGCAGAGAAGAAAAAACTATACTGGAAATCGGCATTACAATAGGAGTCATAACCCAGTCTAGTATAATCCTAGAGAAAGGCTTCTTGCCTCGTCTTGGTGGTACAAGCAGAGTCGAAATTACTAAAGTGGTAATCATCCCAATCCAGGCAATCATTACAAACTTTCCATAAACATAGGGGAAATTGTAAGCCATAATATCTGCCTGAAATCTTTGATCAAAAATAAATGGGACCCAAACCGAGCTTGCCAGGATTAATGATGTTGTTGACCACGAGAGATGCGATTCCCAGAGGATTAGAGCATTCGCCCAACGATCAAACAAGGGAATATTATGATTTTTGAAAGTATGCTCCATAACATATGGGATATCTGAGACCCCCCAAGACCAACGTTTTTTCTGAAAATATTGTTCCTTCATTGTGGAGGTAAGATCATCAGCTAAAACTGCGTCCTGATATATCGGAGTGTACATTGGGACCACTTCATGTCGACCATTGAATTTATAATATGTTCGCCAAAATTGGTGGCCGTCTTCGACAATCGTTTTTGTAGACCAAAAGTCGACCCGAACTAATGCTTCTAGACTTTGTGCATGAGCCGAAAAATTACGAAGCCTTGACGGCCTAGTCGTCACTATTAATTGCCAAAATGATGAGCCCATGGCGATCAGACGATTAATCATTGGAACATCCCAAATGTTATTGAAAAACATTGGGATGGGTTGAAAACTTTTATGGATAGGATCTGGGTCAGTTACATATTTATAAGTCAAATCAGCTAAATACTGCTTATCAAGGATGTTGTCGGCGTCCATAGTCGTAACTATCACATTTTCATAAGGGATGGATTCGCTGTCGAAATATCTAACTATCTGTTTCGCCGCATAAGTAATATTTCCGCCCTTACCAATAACTTCTCCGGGGATATCTTTGGGGTGCATTATAGCTTCAAAATGCCCGAGTTTAGAACCAAATTCTTTTTTAAGAATGCGAGCATATTCATCTGCTCTTTCTCTATCTCTTTCTTCGGTAGCCAGAACATAGATAATCTGCTTTGCGGGAAAGTGAGAGTTAACAGCTGAATTAACTGAGGATCTTAAAATGTCGATGTCTTCTTTATAAGTTGGGACTATAACCAAATGATAAAT
>CAYPDD010000012.1:0-1532 GCA_964409395.1 uncultured Candidatus Saccharibacteria bacterium
CTTCTGAGAGGACGCCTGGTACCATTCTCGAAACGGCATCGATGATGCACATCGCTGGAATTTCTCCGCCTGTTAGGACAAAGTCACCGATGGAAATTTCCTCATCGACGAGATGTTGTCTGATTCTTTCATCAAAGCCTTCATAGTGTCCGCAGATTAAAATCAGCTGATCATAATTTTTCGCCAATTCTATCGCTTTGTCCTGATTAAATCTTTCGCCTTTTGGCGTTAGCAAAATAGTTCTTGTCCTTTTGCTTCCAGATTTATAAGTTGATGAATTTTTCACTTGCGCGATAGCACTGTCCATAACATCAACTTTTAAGACCATGCCCTTGCCACCGCCACAGGGTGTGTCATCGACAGTTTTATGTTTGTCAAAAGCAGAATCTCTTAAGTTGTGACAATTAATCTCAACCAAATCTTTATCGCTGGCACGTTTAATGATGCTCTCGGATAGAGGACCATTAAACATTTCAGGAAATAGGGTAATAATGTCAAATTTCATAAAATCCAAATAATTAATTATATTTTATTCTTATAATTATTACATATATCGTCGATCGACGATATATGTAATAATATGGTGTTTTTTAAAAGAAAAACCGCCAAGCTCTAGAGCTGCGGCGGTCTCTTCTAAAATATCTGTATATTCGTTTTGTTTGTAACTTGTATGTTCTGGGAACTTAAGCTAAGACATCAGAAGGAACATCGTCCAAGACATTGCTTGTCTTTTTTGTTTCTTCTTCCTCTTTTTCTTCTGTTCGTTCTTCTCTTTCAGCTCTCTCTGATCCTTCTGGCTCAACAATTTTTAGATTTAATCTAGCATTATTTTTAGCACCAAAGACTCTAAGGAGGGTTCTGATAGCTTTGGCAGTTTTGCCATCTTTGCCGATGATTTTACCCATATCTTCAGGATTAACATAGAGTTTGATTAAAACACCACGTTCATCTATTGTTCTCTCGGTTTTTACATCGTCAGGATTTTCTACTATTGCCTTTACTACGTCTTCAACAAACTTTTCATCTGCTTCTGTCATAATTTCCTTTCTTAGCATCGATTGCAGTTTCGATGCGGGTTTACTAATATATCAGACTAATGGTAGTCTAGTTATTATTTTTCTTCAGCTACTGGTTCAGCTTCAACCGGTGCTTCCACAGGAGTCTCTTCAGCTTCAACTGGTGTTTCTTCTTTTGCTACAGGAGCTTCACTTTTCTCAGCTTCAGCTTTTTCATCTTTTACTGGGGCCTTCGCATAGACTTTTTTGATTTTTGCGTCTTTTGCCAAAATACCAAGATCACACATTAAATTGTGAACTGTGTCAGAAGCTTGTGCGCCATTACTGATCCAATACAAAGCTCTCTCCTTGTTGATAACGAGCTCTTTTGGGGTAGTAGTTGGATTGTAGTGCCCAAGAATTTCAATAGATTTTCTCTTTACAGCTCTTTTGTGATCGGCTACGACGACACGATAAGCAGGACTGTTTTTCTTACCGACTCTGGTTAATCTGATTCTTAACATTATTCTCCTAAAT
>CAYPDD010000012.1:1542-12614 GCA_964409395.1 uncultured Candidatus Saccharibacteria bacterium
TGCAGTATTAAAATAACAAATTTTTAGCTAAATGTCAATTCGCTGTGATAGCCTCTTTTAAAATCTTCATAGGTCATTTCCTTCTTACCCTCTGGTTTGACTCGGTCAAGGGTGTATGAAGAATCCTTCTCGAAATGGCCAGCGATTAATTGAACTTTTTTTCCGTTTACGATTGTGAATGTTTTTGGCCAGTCGCTAAAAGCGCGAATTTTTCGGTCAACAATCTCTTTTGGCGTGTCTTTGTCGACAAAACCATCTTCTTTTTTGAAAAGTCGGTTATATGTTGCCTTCGTCTCCTCTTGTGGCGTCGGTGCTAAATCTTTGGTCAAATAGTAGGGGATTGAGTTAGCTAAGAGTGATGCGCCAATTTCGGCCAAATAAGGCTTTAAGAGCGTCGTCGTCTCTGTTCCCCGAAGCTTTATGATAACTTGGGAGATGATATCACCGGCATCCATTTTGGTGCCAGTCAATATCAATGAAACCCCAGTGGTTTTATCGCCATCAAGAATGGTTTGTTGAATAGGGGATGGCCCTCGATGTTTTGGCAGAAGAGAAGGGTGAATATTAATAATGCCAAATTCAGGGATAGAAATTACGTCCTGGCTAATAATCTGACCGAAATCAGCCATTATACCGAGCTTTGGTTTTAGACTTTTAATTTTCTCGACAATCTCAGGGCTATTAATATTTTCGGTTTTGATTAACAGCACATTATATATTTTTGCAATTTCCTCAATCGGATTTATTTTTTCAGGGTGTTTTCTGGAGATGGCCTGAGAATTGCCCGTTATCACAGCTCTTATTTTGTATTGTGGGTCTATTGCTAAAATTTCTAGAGCATCTGTGCCAAGAGTCCCTGTGCCAATGAAGACAACATCTATCTCCCTAATATGGTCGATCAATAGAACGGAGTTTAAGTGGTCTGTTTCGTGTTGAAGAACTCGAGAAAATAAACTCTCTGCTTCAATCGTTAATTTGTTGCCGAATCTATCTTGGCCGGAAACGGTAATATCGCGAGGTCTCTTCACGATAATCTCTAAACCAGGAAATGATAGACAACACTCAACCATATTTCTGGAAGTCTCTGACGAAGAAACTATTTTTGGATTGCAAATAACAGTCAGGGGAAATGATTTAAATTTTGAATCTTCCTCTGCTTTATACTCTAAAACAATTACTTTCTTAGCGCTATTAACTTGAGGAGCAGCGAGACCAACGCCATTTGAGGCGCGCATTGTCTCGATCATATCGTCGACGAAACTTTGAAATTCCATACCAAAATCAGTCACTTCTTCAGTTTTGGCCCTCAAGATTGGATCTGTGGTTTTTTTAATTTCTAGTTTCATCTGACAATATTCTCCCAAGAATCTTATTTATAATCATTATACCCGTTTGGATGCTCATTATGCCACTTCCAGGCAGATTCTATCATATTCTTCAATGAATATGATGTTTTCCAGCCCAAAACATTGTTGGCTTTTTGTGGGGAAGCAAGCAATCTTTCTGGGTCGCCAAGTCGCCGAGGCGCCACAGTATAAGTAACTTTTTTACAAGCTATCTCTTCAACATTTTTAATTATCTCTAAAACAGTGTAGCCGATCCCATTCCCCAAATTGAATGTTCCTGATTTATTGTGTGCAAATATAAATTCGCATGCCTTTATGTGGCCATCGGCTAAATCCGCAACGTGGACATAATCACGAATAGCGGTACCATCAGGGGTGTTATAATCTGCTCCAGTAATTTTAAAAGGTAAATTTTGGGCGACATTTTTTATGACCAATGGAATTAAATGCGTTTCTATTGGATGGTCCTCGCCCATTTCTCCGGTTTCCAGTGCGCCGGCAACATTGAAATATCGAAGTGCTATTCCTTTTAATTGGAACAAATCATCATACTTTTTCATCAAGATTTCGTCAAGGAGTTTGGTAAAGCCATAAACATTGCTCGGTATCCTCAATTGGTCTACTTCTTTTTTTGATAATTTCAATTCCTCTTTATCTTTGTGGCTTGATATTACTGAGTGATAATAATCTATTAATCGATTAAAAAAAACTTCGCCAGTTAATTCTTTTTTATCCCATTGCCCGTCCAAAAGTTCTGATTTCTCGAAAATCTTATTGTCTGTATATTCTTCTCTTAGAGGTAGGTCATTTTCTGATTTGGGGTTTCCATAAACAGCAGCAGTTGATGATTTTACTAAATATTTACAGCCGGAGGCAACCATCGCGTCTAAAAGATAAATAAAGTTTTGGATGTTGTTATTCATATACATTTTTGGCTCAACCATTGATTCGCCAACAGCCAAATAGGCAGCAAAGTCTATGACGGCGTCCGGTTTATATTTAAGGAAAAATGAATTTAAACTTTTTTTATCGCAGAGATCAATTTCCTCAAATATAATATTTTTTGGCAGTGCCGACAAATGCCCATTCTTCAAATTATCAATCACAATAACTTTGTAGCCGAAATCCGATAATCTTTTTGTGGTGATACTGCCAATATAGCCAGCTCCGCCGGTAACTAAGATTGTTTTCTTTCTATCCATAATATTATTCAGTTTCATTTTTTAGAGTAAATTAGTCGGTTCCATATCCCATATTAAATTCGGAAATTTTCTCCATAATTCAGTAATTCTATCGTCAATATTATCACATTTTATCATCAAATGATATCGAAATTTATTGTGAAGTCTCTGATAAAAACAGGCTCCAGGACCAATAATGTTAAAATTATTCTACTTTAATTCGGTCCCTAGCTTTTCAATCTCAAGCAGGGCTTTTTTCTGGTCAAGATTTTCAGAGACTACTCTAACTATTTTACAAAATGGTGGATAAACAAGTTCTCGTCGTTCTTCTATCTCGTGGTCATAAAATCGATTAACATCATGTTCCAGTGCTGACTTAATCGGTAGGGCATCTGGCCAATAAGTCTGCAAAATAGTTTCTCCTCTGTTGCTTCGGCGTCCACTTCGACCGGAAACTTGAGTCAGGATCTGAAATGTTTTTTCATTCGCTTTGTAATGAGGCATATTGAGCCCAGTGTCGGCTGAGATAATTCCAACCAAGTCAACATTCGGGATGTCGAGCCCCTTTGCAATCATCTGGGTGCCGATAATAATATCAATTTCATGATTTTTAAATTTTTCATAAAATTTTTCATAATCATGTTTGGAGGTAATAGTCGTCGAGTCAACCTTGAAAATTCTGGCACCGCCGAAAAGTCTTTCGATCTCTGAGACAATTTTATCAATCCCAGCGCCAAAAAATTTAATTCTTTGACCGTGACAATCGGGGCAGGTTGATGGAACAATTCCTTGGTACCCACAATGATGACAGGATAAATACTGATCTCTCTGATTAACATAATAAATTAGAGGTATAGAACAATTAGGGCAAAGACTGATGAAGCCACAATCACGGCATGAGACAAAAGTAGCGGTACCTCTTCTATTCAAAAACAATAATATTTGTTTTTTATTGGCAAGTGTTTCTTTAATTTTTAGCTGTAAAAGTTCGGAGATAGGTGAAAAATTACCAAGTTTAACTTCATTGCGAAGATCAACCAACTCGGAGGAGGGGAGAGAATCGGTATTGTGACGATTTTTTAACTCTAAAAGTTTATATTCTCCAATCTTTGCTTTGTAAAGACTTTCAATTCTCGGTGTAGCACTGCCCAAGAGAAGCAAAGCGCCAATCTTCTCGGCAATTTTTTCCGCCAAAGTAACTGCATGATAACGTGGTTTTTGTTCCTGTTTGAAGGAGTCTTCCTGTTCCTCATCTATGATTATCAGCCCAATTTTTGGGCTAGGGACCAATAAGGCTGAACGTGGGCCGATAATAATCGGTTTTGCTCCGCTATAGAAATTATGGTAGCAATTATATTTTTCTGATTTTGAAAGTCCGGAGTGCATCATCGTAATTTTATCGCCAAAAACTTCCTCAAATCGTTGAACGGTCTGAGGTGTTAACATAATCTCCGGCACAAGGATGATGACCTGTTTGCCAAGATTTATAATTTCCCTAGCGACTTTTATGTAGATTTCTGTCTTGCCAGAACCGGTAATGCCGTGCAGGAGGAAGGGCTTTAGATCAAAATGACTGCCGACTGCCGGCTGACGACTAATTGCTATCTGTATTTCATTAAAAACTACTTGTTGCTCTTCGTTTAATTTTATATCCTTCAACTTCTTTTCCGCTGTCTGTTTTTCGCTGTCTGCCTTTGGTCGTTTCATCTCTGGTGGCAAAAACAGTGAGATTGCCTCGCCTAAATCGCAAAAATAATATCGAGAGACCCACTCTGCTATTTCAAGATAAGATTCTGGCAAAAAAATATTTTCATCAATAGAATTAATTTCTTTGAGTTCAAATTCCCGTTTGCTATTAATTGTTAAATTATGGTCAATCGATTTTACGACCCCTCTAATTTTTTTTCTGCCGAAGGAAATTTGAACGATGGAGCCAACGCGAATCGACTCCTCCAAATTATTGGGGACTGAATATGAAAAAGTCTGATTGTCTGAAAATGTTTTTATCTCAGGAATTACTTCTATAACCATAAAACCAATATATCATAGCGTTGCCTTTATCAAAAATTTAATCTTTTTCTTCAAACCATCAATGAGCTCATCTCCATTGATAGAATCATTATTTTATGTTATTATAAACAAAATATGACCGAAACAAAGCTAAAAACTGTAGCCATGATTGGCCGACCAAATGTTGGCAAATCAACCCTTTTTAACCGTTTGGTGGGGAAAAGAGTTGCAATCGAAACATCAGTTCCTGGAACAACAAGGGACAGGCTTTTTGGTGAAGTGTTTTGGGGCAAGGCAAAATTTAATTTGATTGATGTTGCCGGTGTCGAATTTGGCACTAAAAAAGAAATTGATTTAAGTATTCAAGACGGTGTTCAATATGCGATTAAGAATACAGACGTTCTCTTGTTTTTAGTTGACTGGAATGACAAGGAAAATGAGGCCGATAGACGAGTTGCTCGCTTCTTAAGAAACTCTGGCAAAGAAGTTATATTAGTGGTAAACAAAGTTGATAATCTCGAAAGACATAATAGTATTGAAGAGTTTAAGCGTCTTGGTAATTTTAAAATTTTTCCAGTTTCGGCTATCTCCGGTAAAAGCACGGGAGATCTGTTGGATGAAATCGTTAAAAGGCTCAAAAAGGTAAAGTTGGTCAAAGAGGAAAGCAAGATCAAGGGCCCTCAAGTAGAGCTAGCGATTATTGGCCGCCCAAATGTTGGTAAATCAACCCTTTTAAATACAATTATTGGCGAAAAAAGAGCAATTGTCTCCTCTGAGGCAGGCACTACTAGAGATACCGTCAATATCGATTTTATGCATGCTGGCAAAAATATCAGAATTGCTGATACCGCTGGACTTAGACGACCAGGCAAAATCTCCAAAGACACTATTGAATCTTTTAGCGTTATTCGAACAATGAGTGCATTAAAAGAGAGCGATATCGCTATTTTAGTTATTGATGCGTCTGAAGGTTTGGTTGCCCTCGATATCAATATCTTAGGCAAAGCCAAAGAGTGGGGCAAAGGTATAATATTGGCTGTTAATAAGCTCGACCTTATCGAAGGGGATCAAAAAGAATATATGGCCAAGATGATCTGGGATTTCCAAACAAAGCTCAATTTTGCGCCATGGTTACCGATTGTCTTTATTTCGGCTCAGGGAGACGAAAATGTTAAAGCACTGTTAAGCCAAGCGATGAAAGTATACGAGAGCAGAAGCACGACGATACCTCAGGAGGATCTGACTATTATCCTTGAGGATGCCAAAAAAAGTAATCCTCAATTATTGGATATCATCGCTCTAGTCCAAAAGAAGGCCAATCCACCAATTTTTGATGCTATATACAAAGGTAGAGATATCCCGCATTACACTCAAATAAGATATTTGGAGAATAAATTAAGGGATGAATATCCACTTAGTGGCTCTCCAATATTTATTGATCTAGTCGCTAAGCCAAAGGGCCAGTCTATTTAATTGATTCTTGGAATATTGTACTTTGTTGTGAATCTTGAAATATAGACTTGGTCTTTTATTCCCTCCGCCCAACTGAGCGATGGAAACCCATGAACGGCCAGCAATATTAGCCTTTGGCAATACACCCCATTCACGTGAATCAGATGAACCAGCTCTATTATCACCCATCACAAAATATTCATTGTCGTTAAGTTTTTTGGTTAATGGCTGTCCATTGCCGACCTCTGTTTTGGTTGAGCTTGGCAGATATTCTTCCTTAATTACCATCCCATTTGGATGTTCGCTATTCGTAATATTGACGATACTGTTTTTGATGTTTATCGTCTCTCCTGGTAGTCCGATCACGCGTTTAATATAATTAAGGCTGGGATTTTTGGGGTAGCGGAAAACAACCACATCGCCACGTTTTGGTTGTCCGAACATATATGAGACTTTTTCTGCCAGAAGATATTCGTTGTTTTGGTAGTTTGGCACCATTGAATGTCCATCGACGATATAGGGTTGGACAATAAAATATCGAAGAATAAAAGCAATAACAAAAACAACCAAACCAGTTTTTAGTAAATCTAAAACAAAATCAAAAAAGTCCTGAGTGGAGCTACTTCTGATCGGCAAATTATTTAATTGTTCTGAATTATTTTCCTCTAGCTCTCTCTCGTTTGCTGAATTATCCTGATCTTTTTCCTGCATATGTCGCCTTAATGTATTATAGATATAGTTCATTGTAACAATACTTGACAGGTAGGGTCAAATGCAAGGTATAATTTAAATATAAATTAAAAGGTAGGATAAAAATGTATCCAGAATTATTTAGAATAGGTGGTTTAATTTTTTACACACATGGCGTATTAGCTGTTCTTGGTATTATAATCGGAAGTCTGCTTATCTATCTTTTGGCTAAAAAACAAAGATTAAAGACAGACTATTTGTTTGATAACATCGTTTACTCCGTCTTGGCCGGCATAGTTTTTGCTAGGGTAACTTATTTCATAATTTATCACGAACAGTTCTCCAATTTTCGGGAAATATTTTATCTTTGGCAGGGTGGCATGGTCTCATACGGCGGTTTTATCCCCGGTTTTATTATATTCGTGCTTTTGCTCAGAGCTCAAAAAGCAGAGCTGTCAAAATGGCTCTCAATCGCATCCATCGCCTTTCCAGTCGGGCTGTTTTGGGGTCGGCTTGGTAATATTTTTGCTGGTGAATATTCCGGAGTAGCAACAACAAGCAGTTTTAGCCTTGGTGGGCTAGTTCCAGTTCCGGCTTATGAAGCAATTCTTCTGGTCCTGATATCAGCAGGATTGTTCCTTATGTATAAAAAAGCGAATAGAATGTTTGAAAAACATGCGTTTGCAATTTTGACTATGAGTTATGCTCTAGGCCGTTTTGTTATAGACTTTTGGCGAGATGAGAACAAAATATTGTTCAATATCTCTCTCGGACAGATGGTCAGCTTACTACTTTTCATCTCCATTGTGACGTTTTCGATACACAAACATATTCAGCTAAAGCGTAATCATAAAATCGCCTAATATCGGCTTATCTAGAAATGATTAGAAATAAATATTTTCGTTTAGTTGTCCTTATTTTTACTTTGCTCGTACCTCTCCAGGCTTTGTCTTTTTGGTCGTACAAAATATCCTCGCCGATAATCAACGATCAAATCATTTTCGGAGGATTAAGTAGTAATGCGGTCTCAATAATAATCTCGACATTAATATTGGCGCTATTAATCTTTTTTTTAGCGTCCAGAGAAAAAGTCCTGATACTTTGGTCAGGTCTATTATTATCTGGATCGGTGTCAAATATTATTGACAGGGTTATTTATGGTGGCGTCGTAGACTATTTTAACTTGGCTAATCTTTTTGTCTTCAATCTATCAGATCTACTTATTATCTTTGGATTATCCGGCTTAGTATTTAATTATATCAAAAAGACTTGAAATAGAATTTTTATCTACTTTGCTAAGTCAATCTTATAGCCACGACCGGAAATAGTTTGTATTAGCTTGGTACCTTTTTTGAAATCAATTTTTCGTCTTAAGCTTGAAATGTGGGATTCTATTGTATTAGAGAAAAGGTCGGCATTCATATCCCAAACATTTTCCATGATCATTGCTCGCGTCATAACAAATCCCTGATTTCTGACCAAATACTCCAAAAGCATAAACTCTTTTAGGGTTAAATATATTTTTTTATTGCCTCTTATTACTAAATGTCTTTTTGTATCGACTGATAAATTATCAATTTTAAGCAACTCGTTAACCATTTTTTGTGGCCTTCTAGTGAGTGCATGAATTCGGGCGATTAGTTCAATTAAGACAAAGGGTTTTGATAGGCAGTCGTCGGCGCCTGCATCCAAAAGGTCGGCATTTGTGTACGCTGATGATAGTTCAGAAAACATTAAGATTGGTGTTTCAACTCCATCTATTCTTATCTCTCGACAGACAGCGCGCCCATCTTTGCCAGGAAGACTATAACTGAGCATAATTAGGTCATAACTGTTTGTTCTAGCTAGAAAAGAGGCCTGATTACCGTTGTAAGAGGTATCTATCTCAAAGCACTCTGCTTCAAGTGCCTTTTTCAAAAAGACACAAGTTTCTTTTTGGTCGTCAACGATTAAAATTTTCATTGAGTCCTATATAGAATTGTTACTTACATTGTATATAAGGCATCAAAGTGTGTCAAAAAGAGAAAAATGAGCTCAAATTGCCCTAATTTTTAACCAAACAAAACTATTCTTATGAAAAAGATTAATATAATTTATACAAAACATTAAGAAAAGTTAAATAAAAAATAAAATAGAGAAGAAAATCTTCTCTATTTTATTTAACTCTCAGTAGTCCGAGGGTTTTATTTTATTTTTGCGACGATAGCGTCAAAAGCTTTTGGATCAGTTACTGTCAGATCAGACAACATTTTTCTATTGATATCTATCTTGCTCTTCTCTAATTTCTGTATAAATTCAGAGTAGCTCATGCCATGTATTCTAACCGCGGCGTTGATTCTGACGATCCATAGTGATCTAAAGGTTCTTTTCTTGACCCTTCGGTCTCGATATGAATATTGGCCAGCCTTAAGAATAGCTTGTTTGGCAAGTTTGAAAACAGATTTTCTGCGTCCCTGAAAACCCTTTGCTTTCTTGATGATTTTCTTGTGTTTGGCGTGACGTGCTGTGCCGGTTTTTACTCTCATTTTTTCTCCAGTATATCGATTTTTTAATTATTATAAGGAATAAGTTTTCTAACTCTTTTGGCATCGCCTTTGCTAAGTACTAAGTCTGTCTTGGTTGGATTAGCTTTGTGGCTCAGTAGATGGCTTTTTGCTGTTTTAACTCTCAGGACTTTACCAGCTGGGGTAATTTTTACTCTTTTTACAGTAGCTTTGTGTGTTTTCAATTTCATAATTTTCCTTGGTTGTTTATAATTTCTTTTCTTCTTTAGGTGCAGCTAACATTGCTACAATTTGGTTCCCGGCTCTAAGTGGTCTATTTTCGTAGCTAAGTCCTGCTTGTTCGGCGAATTTGTTGAATACACCCATTGCTACATCGGCAAATGCATTTTCTCTGCCTCTTAATCTCATTGAAACTTTGACCTTGTCTCCGCCATCAAAAAATTCTTTGGCTTGCTTTGCTTTGTATTCTATGTCATGATCGCCAATTTTGAAGGTCAGTCGTATTTCTTTCAGCTCAATTTCTTTTCTTTTGGCCTTGCTTTCTTTTTCCTTTTTGGCCATATCATATTTATATTTGCCGAAATCCATAACTTTACAAATTGGTGGGCGATTAGTTGGATTTATTTCAACTAAATCAAGGCCTTTTTCACGTGCCAAAACCAAGGCCTCTTTAGTCCCGAGCGAACCCAAGTTACTGCCATCTTCGTCTATGACCAACACGGGGGAAAAACGGATTTGGTCGTTTGCTCGAAGATATTTTTCTTTTTTAATTATCTTGAACTCCTTTATAATCTGAAACTCTGCTTAAAATATCACAAAAGTTACTTTTGGTCAACAGCTGGCTGGCTATCTAGTACGGCTAAAGGGGATCTTTTTCCGACTATTAACCTCAAATTATCATCAGAACTTTCAATTAATTGAGGAGTTTTAGCAACTTGATGGTCATTTGATAAAAGTGGTATCTGAGAACTGGTAAATAATCTTAGTGATCTTGCGCGGAAAAGGGATGAATCTTTTTCTTTTGCACTGTTGATGCCGAACAATGATGAAATTTTCGACATCGTTGATTCGCTAGAACTTATACTTTGCAGGGAAACATCGAGATAATCAGGCGCAATTTTGGACTGATTTGCATGAAAGTTCGAGATTATCAGCTCTTTTGTCTTCGCTTGAACTATATAATCCTTGAATTCAATAGTTATAGCTGTTGGTAATTTTAGATCCAAATTCAGGGTTGTCATAAAAGCACCGCCGTTCGCTGTTCGTCCTATCCTCATCTCAGCAATTCGTCTAAACCTCAAATTATCACAGGCTTCCTTCCAGTTTCGGGTTCCGAGAAGGAGAGTTAGGTCGTCGGAGGCTTCTAGGGGAATAACGCCCATTGCTTCACTTATTCCACATAGCGCACCTGCAATATCATTTGCGACTTCATCTCCGCCAATTCCAACAATAGTATTGTATTTTTTACTCAAACCAAGCTCCACCAACTCTTTTGTACTGTAAGCGGCTGAAGGATAGGTGAATTCTCCCGAGATGCCTAAAAAAGACAGATAGCTTTTGATGTCTGCGGCGAGAGACCTTTTTTTACATTTTTTTAAATCAAAAATGTAATAATACATAATATAGACTTGATTTTTATTAAATTATTTCTTGCTGAAAAAGCCATGTTTATCTGCAGAATCATCAATTTTCGCTTCTTCGACTTTTTCTGAAATTATAGTTTTAATTTCCTCTTTTGGCTTCATATCAGGAGCGATTTGATTTGGCATTATGCTTTTGCCAACAAAGATTGCGCCCTCTTTGATTATTAGGGTTTTGGCGTTAACATCACCATATATTTTTCCAGTAGGATTAATCTCTAATTTTTCGCTTGCTTCGACCAATCCTCT
>CAYPDD010000012.1:12624-13278 GCA_964409395.1 uncultured Candidatus Saccharibacteria bacterium
AATAACGGGACCCTTGATCTGGGCAGTTTCGCCGACAATTATATTCTCATCGCTTTTTACCTCACCCTCGATGGTGCCGTTTACTTGGATTGATCCTTTGTTGTGAATATTGCCCTTTAAGGTAACACTTACGCCGATAATGGTATCAACAGCATTCTCCATAAAACTCCTTTATAGTTATTTATAATAATCTTAAGGCCATAATAACATAAAGGTCAAATCGATAACAATTGTCTATAACTTTTCTGCATCCTTGATGAGAGAGCCAAGAAGTGGTATAATTCCAGATATTTGGTCAGTAATACTTTATCATAATATGAATTATATCAAAATCGTCGGTGCCAGAGAGCATAATTTAAAAAACATTTCCCTCGAAATTCCAAGGGATAAACTAGTAGTTATTACTGGTTTATCTGGTTCTGGAAAGTCGTCTTTAGCTTTTGATACTATTTATGCCGAAGGCCAAAGAAGATATGTCGAGTCTTTGTCATCATATGCAAGACAATTTTTGGGTGTGATGGAAAAACCAGACGTTGATAGTATTGAAGGTCTCTCTCCTGCGATCTCTATTGATCAGAAATCGGCTTCAAGAAATCCGCGCTCAACAGTTGGTACTATTACTGAAATATATGATCATCTCCGTTTACTTTTTGC
>CAYPDD010000013.1:0-12528 GCA_964409395.1 uncultured Candidatus Saccharibacteria bacterium
AGCCCAATAAGGCACTCTAAAGGGAAACCCCTTATAGCCCATATAAGAAACTACTGTGACCCACTCGCCTTTATCATCCTTTAGATAAACTGGCTCAGCCGAATAATCAACACTATATTTCTTTAGCTCAAGCTGATAATACAAATTGTCAAAGACGCCGATACCTTCAGCATATTTAAATTGTTGATCCTGTATATCTACCTTTTTATCCAGAGTATCAACCTCAGCAGTGACAAAACCATTTAACTTATTAGTAAAATAGAGTATTCCCCCATCTGGCAATCTAGGAAAGACGCGTTTTAATTTACCGTCAATCATCGCAATTTGCGAATCGCCGAGTATCTCCTGTGGATTTTGAAAAGTATCATCAGCATAACGCTTTGCTACTTGCTTTGGCGTTAATCTAATCGGTTCAAAAGTTGGTAAATCACTCTTATTCTCATAAGTAATCTGTTTTGCTGTCAAAAGATATCTTATCTCTCTCTCAAAATTTAAAGCGATCATAATCAATATTAGAAAACCAATATAACCAAAAACAATTAACGGTGAGACCTGGTTTGAGGCTTTCAACGTATAATTTTGCCCACCGATTGGTACAAAATTAATTTTGCCAAACTTTTTCAGCAATAAAACAACACCAGCAACCAAAACAACAATCAATATCCCCTTCAGCGGGCTGACAACGAAAAGCATAAAGAACCCATGGAAAAATGGTCGAAAAAACCAAACCAAGAAAAGTACTATTGCTAACCAAGCAAGCGAACGTGGATTCATCTTTTTCATTTTTTTATCCGATTAATAATTTCTAACAGCTCCATTATACAATTATAGTCAACAAAAACGCTACACATTGACTTATTTAGATATTAATAGTATAATATCGACAATCATCCAACGAAGTTGGAAATTTCCTGGTAAGGGGTAGCTAAATGGCGAAGATAACAAATACCAAACCGGTCATGCACAGGTTTCGTATTAATACGAACCTTATAGACCGGACCTTGCATTTCTCCATCGGAGAAGATAAGTGCATCTTCAAAAGTGGAGAATACAACTGGGAGATGATCAGAGTCGTGGCTGCCGCACGCCTCGGGTCAGCTTTGAAACGAAAGATTTACACAAGTAATTCTTTCGATGTCCTTCCTCTTGGGCCACAACTTCAGCCGGTTAGGCCAAAGTTGAAGACCAAAACTGCTCTTAAAAAAGCAGTCGACCAGCCAGATATTACGTTCTGGCAAAATAAAATTTAATCATAATACCCCGCTTTGCTATATGCGAAGCGGGGTATTAACTTTTTATAGAATCTTTTGAATTATTTTGTGTCTTTCTCCAGATGGTTTATAAACCATCTGGAGAATAGAATAAATAGAGCTTTCAACTCCGTTCTCTCCTGAGAAGAGGTTTGTCGGTAGTTGAGTAAATCCTGATAAGCTCAGAACAGACACCGTCAAGTGGTGTCATCTCGCCATCAGGCATTGAAATACTGCGAATGCCATTAACGACTGCCATAAAGACAGTTCCTCTTTGGCCATTTGGTCGATGACAGCGATAGATATTTTCTACCTGAGTCATCGAACCATAAAGTTCTCTGCTGTTGCTTATGGCAACAATCTTGGCTCCTCTTACACAGAAGCCGACGAGATTTCCACGCTGTAATATCAGCGGGATGATCCAATATGGACGTACGTCAGTCTCCGAAAAGACAATGAGCACGACCCTTTGGTCCTGAACAAGTATTTCCGAGTCTGGCATATAGCACCTCCAAACAAAGACTTCTACTTTCAGTAAAGTGGAATTTCATCTCAATGTCAAATTTATCTTTGAATTTCTGAGATAAAATATTTTTCTTGAAAATTTATCTGACGGATAATTTCCTCATTTGATAGATCGTTTGCACGTTCGCTTACAATAATTAATTTATCGTCGTCGTCATTTGTACGATGGACTATAGCAATGCATTTGCCGGTATATTCATCGACTGCTTTATCTACTCCCAATAGATAGGCGTCTATTTCTTCGCCATCAGGGGCTTTCGTCTCAGGGACATAGCCATAGTTGACCTCATAGACAAAATCATACTTAGTATGATTACTGCCAAGTGGCCGGTCGATTATTATTTTAATTTTTTTGCCCAAATATTTCTTTAGATCCATATTATTTTTCTAAAATTTTCTCCACTGTTGCATCGACAAATATCTTCATCGTATCAAATATCTTCAATCGAGGATGTTTTGGAATCAGCAGCTGTAGATCAGTACACGCTAATGCGACACAATCAACATCTTTCTCTTCAAAATCATTTATTATTTCAATTAGCTCTTCCCTGTCGCGATTATTTTGCCGACCACTGACTAGATTCATAATAAATTTACCCATTTTCACCTGTTGGAAATCGTCTGGCGTCACATATCTAATCCCCTCTTTTATAAAAGCATTCTCATACAATTTATTCTGGATTGTTGCAGAGGTTGAAACAATACCAACGTTAGTAAAACTCTGACTTTTGATATATTTCACCGTTTCTTCAACAATACTAAGAACCGGAATATCAACACTCTTCCTGATATCTTCTATGAATATGTGAAGTGAGTTACAAGGCATAACAATAAAATGGACACCTGCTTTTTCCAATCTCTGTGCCTCTTCGATTAGGAAAGGAAGATATCTTTCGGAACCAATATTATTGGTAATTAGATCTGCTTCAATTTGATATGGCAACGGAATACTAGAAATAACAATCCCCGGACGAGCTGTCTTATCCACCGCCTGACAGGAAAAAATAACGTCCAAGTAAAATTCTGCTGTTGTCTCCGGCCCTACACCCCCAATAATCCCGACCTTTTTCATAAATCGCTCCAATCATACTCAAATTAAATTTAAATTATGCAGACAGAGGATACCCTTATTATTCCACTTCAGCAATGTTTACGACATAGTTCTTGCCGTATTTTTTTGCACATTTTGGACAGGTTGTGTACCACATAAAATTTGTTTTTATTTTTAGTCTTTTTGACTCTGCAAATTTCTGAAAATCAGCCATCCATTTACCGGTATCTTTGAAATCACCCTCATAAACTTTGCTTAAATATTTTCCCGAAAAAGTAATGTTTTCTTCATTTTCAATTTCCTTGTCGACAGCAACATACATATTCATATTCCACATTGAAGTATGCTCAGACAAAACCATCTTTTCCGGAGTGCCAGCCTGAGCCTTGTCAACTTTATTCATCAGTTTTGTAATAACACTGCCAAAGTTCAAAGGCATATAAAGGAAAGTGCAGACCTTGCCTTTGATAAATCTCTTATTGTTCCATTGAAATGTTTTTTCTTCCCATGGGCTCGGATCAAATTTAGGACAACATATTTCTTCTGTCATATCACTCCTTGTCGTAATTTAATATTTTTCTTACAATTTAAAAGGCGGTTAACATTTACCCTCAGCCTCATCTTCCATTTTCTCGAGACGAGTATAATAATCAGGAATTTCTTTCAGATGAGCCAACGCAATTTTACCAGTCAACAACAAATTGTCTCCTGTAACATTTGTTTCAGGATCACAAAGACCGTGTTCGAGCTCAATATGGAGTCCGATACGAAACTGCTCTAGACTAAAATTAGCCCAATCGATATTAAGTTCATCGCCAACTTTCTTGGCTTCTTCGCTAGTAAACTTCTTGTTGTGACTCATTTCTCTCCTTATTATAAAAAATATGTATATCAACAATATACATATTTTTTATTCAAAGAAAAATAGCCATCGAGGGTTAGCTCAGTCTAGACCCTGCCTAAATTCAACTCATCATCAAATTTTATTTGACCAACAAAATCAGGCATATGACTAACCATTATCATAGCACCTTCGTATTGATCAATTGCTTTAGCAATTATCGGCAAATGTCGAAAATTAATATGGTTGGTTGGTTCATCTAAGATAAGAAGCCCTGGTTGCATTAAGACAAGGCGCGCAAAAGACAATAAGCCCTTTTGCCCTTCCGATAAAGCGCTGACTTTGTGGCCCATCAAATCACCGCCGATTAGAAAACCAGCCGCAACCGAGCGCATAGTTTGTATGTCAATATTACCAGTTCTTGCATCAGCCAGTGAATCAAAAACCGTTTGGTCAAAATCTAAATTAGAAAAATCCTGGCTGTAATAACCGATTCTTACTTCATCCAATATTTTGGCATGTTTATTTTCGCCAGATACTAGCGAACGCAAAAAAGTACTTTTGCCGATGCCATTTGGACCAGTCACAATAAAATGCATTCTCTTTTTAATAATTTTTTCGACTTCTTTTGTTTTTGGTTCATGGTTACAAAAAGCAGTCAAACCGCTAATTGTCACAATATCACCAATAATTTCCTGAACGGGGATATTAAAATTTTTAATAGTTCTGTCTTCATGTCGGACGTCAACAATTTCCTCTTCCATTTCGGCCGCTTCATCCTTCAACTTTTGAGCCAATTTACGCATCTTACCACCCTTGTTGGAAAAGAAGTTAACCTTCTCTTTGCGATCAATGATTGATCTCTTGAGCTGAGCATTTTTCCGCTCTTCGCTCTCAACTCGACGAGTAATTTCCTCAACTACTGAATAATAATCGCCGACATAACTTTCTATCTTACGGCTAAAAACGTTAAGGTAAACCACACCCTCGGTAAAACAGTTTAAGAAATCAGCATCATGGGAAATTACTATAACAGTTTTGTCATATCTTATAAGAAACTCAATTAAATGATCGATGCCTGCTTGATCAAGATTATTAGTTGGCTCGTCAAGCAATAAAATATCTGAATTTTGGATTAAAGCAAAAGCTAATAGAAGCCTCGCCTGTTGTCCGCCAGAAAGATCACCCACTCGCCTATCAATTGGTATATTTAGATTTACTACATCCATAATTTTGTGAATTTTGCTCAAAAGATCATTTGATCTTACCTCAAAAGCCTTGGCAAAATATTCCGTGACCGATAAATCGAGATCTTCGCGCGCCATCACCTGACGAGCAGTAGCGATAGTAATATCTTTACCAATATTTATCTGACCAGACTTTGGTTTTAAACTTCCGGTAATCATATTGAATAATGAACTCTTGCCGGCGCCATTTTGACCCATCAAAGTAATCTTGGCACCTCTTCGCACAGAAAAGCTAGCCTCATCGAGCAAGAGCTTGTCGTGTTGATATTCGAAACAAACATCATCAAATCTTAAAATAACTTCTTCATTCATACTGTTTTATCATCTCGACCGAAGCGGAGAGATCTTTTTTAACTGATAACAAATAAAAAAGGCGCTAGTTACGCCATTGGTATTATTATAGCATATTCTTCGTAAAAGTACATACTATAATTTTAAAAATATCTTTTCTGGAAGAAGATATTTGACACTTAGAATAGAAAGTAGTATCCCTAAGGTAGATTAAACATCTTTTTTTGGGGAGGAAGACATGTTTAGTAGCATTTTTAACAATTTGTTAAACTTTGCATTTAACACACCGTTCAATGAATGGCAACTGCTATTTATTGTCTTCGGGCTTTCTATTCTCGTTGCCTGGATTGCAGGCATATCATGGTACGACACTTACTACGCTTATGGTATCGGCATCAAAATAAACTATATTGCCTTTATCATCAGCTGGCTTGGATTTTTATGGGTTACTGTCTTGTTGGTCATTTTTGCAATTTATGAAAAAAATGACAACTTTGAAAAAGTAAGCCAAATTATTTTTTTAGAATCAGGACACTATATCATCAGCCTCCTAATCATTGGCTGTCTGATTAGTCTTCCTTTTTGCCTTCCAATAATCCTTTCGCGAATTTCCGAAAGGTACTATCATTATTGGGACTTTGAAACATTCTTTGAGGATTTTCATTACACTGATACGCACACTTTTCCCAGCGTATGGAAAGACAGTATTAGAAGTATGACTGGAACATTTGATATCAGTTGTGGATGGTTCATCATCATCTCATTAATTATCGTCGTTCCTTGGTTCATGATTATAATGGGTGGCGCCTTAGCTGAAGTTTTAATAAAGCTATCCGGCTATGTAGTCCATCTTATCTCTATGAAGATAGAGGAAAAAAGAAAAGAATAAAATTTTTTCAAAATTTTAACCGTTTTTTTATTATTTTAATAAAAAAACAAATAGCAAAAAGCACTAGACCTTTACAGACTAGTGCTTTTTTATTTTTGCTATTTACTGCTGGTCAGTGGACCAAGACCTTTTTGCTTTTTATTCTTCTTTGGTTTCTTGACCTCTTTTTTTGCACCCTTATCTTTAGCCATTTTTATTCCTCCTAATTTTTTATATTTTCTATAATTTTATTTTAACATAAAATATTGCTGTAAATCCATAATTATGGTACAAATACAACACGAAATTGAGATTGCGAAAAAAAATAAATAATTAACTAATTAAACTTTTTTAAGATTAATAGTTAGCGCTTATGTAGTCAAAATTTCTTCTCTACTTGTGATTGTTTAATTGCCTCAGCCAACTGCTTTAGCTCTTCCTGATTAGCCATAGGTCCTCCACCAGAACAAATCCAACCTTCGTATTTTGGGAACCAGAATTCTTTACCACTTAAAATTTGACGCCACTCCCCTTTTTTCAAATACTCTGTACCATGCATTGGAAAAAGCTTAATATGGGCATGGTCAACGCCGATGCCCTCTGTAATAATACCAACCCTACCGACATCCTCAAAATAATTCTCTAAAATTGCCGAGACTTTCTTGGCTGCCAAAATAAATCTTTGCAAAATATCATCCGGCATTTTCATCACGTCACTACCATAGTGCTTTTTGGGAATAACACAGGAAAAGCCCTCGGTATTGGGATCAATTGACAAAAAAGCGATAAATTCATCATCCTGCCAATAAATATTAGCCGGTATTCGACCCTCTACTATCTCACAAAAAATACATTTATCTTCAACAGTCTTAGATTCATACTTTTTCATATTATCCCTTGGATTAATTTGCCCTCAATTTTTATAAATTAATCGTACCACTAAAAATAGTGATTGTTAAGAAATGTTTAATTATATTAATTTATGTTAATCACCAATTAATTTGACGATCTCATAGCAATTTGTTACGAATATAGTTAGGATTAGAAAAGGAGGTTAGTGCCATGTCATTGGCAGAAACCAATACTCTCCTACAACTGGTTTTACCCAGAGACCCGACTATTTTAGAGCACGTTATTGCGTGCTACGCCCAGAACATGGGCATGCACATCATCCTCGAAGCAATTGGGGATGGCATCCAGTTCACGCAAGACAGTGCATATGCGTTGCTGGACAGACAATTCGCCGTAATAAATGCCGATCTTTCCCTGGATCGTAAACCAAACTTTGATCAGGAAGATTTCGAAGTGATCTGGGAGACCCTTGTGCCGATAACCAAGGACGGCCTGACAATCCCTTACGCGGAGATCAACAAGGCCAAGTACAAATCGTACAACCACGGCGTGTTTACTTCGGCAAAACTCCTGTATCGATTGATCAGCGTTGGTACTTGTGACTACCGGCCAGATAGCCGGATACAGATCTACGATCGGATCTGGAATCTGCTCAGTGAGCGGATCATCAAGGGGTTGTCTCTATATGACGAAGACGAAGAGTAGTACTAGGTGGGCACGAAGATATCAAGATCTCCGTGCCCCCAACCATTCTTCCGAAATTAAACAATTATTCTTTACAAAATAAAAGTTTATGGTAAAGTAAAACCAATGATTACAATGAGTCAAAATTCAAAGTGGTGGACGGCCTCTTCTCTCGGGCAGTAATTTTGTTGTAACTTAATCGATAGAGACTATAAATAATAACTGCCCCAAAGGGCATTTTTTTTATGAAAAAATATTTGTTTAAAAATAGAGGAAGTGATTTCTGGCGATGAAAATTGTCTGCAATTTTCGAGTCCATAAAGTTAAAAGTTATAAAATAAGGAATTAATATGAAAAAAGAAGAAAAAGGTTATTTTGGTAAATTTGGTGGCCAATTTGTCCCCGATGAATTAAAGCCCGCCCTAGCAGAGGTCGATGAAGCGTTCGAAACGGCGATAAAAGATAAAGCTTTTCTAGCGGAGTATCTTGGTCTGCTAAAAAATTATGTCGGCCGTCCCTCCCCTCTTTACTTCGCCAAGAATTTAACCAAAAAACTTGGTGGCGCCAAGATATACCTAAAACGAGAAGATTTAAATCATACAGGTGCACACAAAATTAATCATACTCTTGGCGAAGCTTTGCTGGCGAAAAGAATGGGAAAGAAAAAGTTGTTGGCAGAAACGGGAGCCGGTCAACATGGTGTAGCTTTGGCCACAGCAGCGGCTCTTGTTGGCCTCGAGTGTGAAGTCCATATGGGTGCGATCGATATCGATAAGCAACATGCAAATGTCGTACGAATGAAATTACTCGGTGCGAAAGTTGTGCCAGTTGAATCTGGCGGTAGATGCCTGAAGGACGCTGTCGATAGCGCTTTTATGACCTATATGAAGAATTATAAGGATACATTTTTTGCCATCGGCTCAGTCGTTGGTCCACACCCTTATCCTAAAATAATAAAATATTTTCAGGCCGTAGTTGGCAAAGAAGCTAAAAAACAAATTCTCGAGGAAGAACATAAATTGCCTGATTATGTAATTGCTTGCGTTGGCGGTGGCTCAAACGCAATGGGAATATTTCAAGGATTCCTAAAAGACGATGTGAAGTTAATCGGCGTTGAACCAAGTGGTAAAAGTTTTAGACCAGGCGAACACGCAGCAACCCTAACTCTTGGCAAACCAGGCGTTCTACACGGTATGTTTACTTATGTGTTGCAAGACGAAAAAGGCGAGGCATTGCCAGTTCACTCCATCGCTTCAGGACTTGATTACCCAGGAGTTGGCCCCGAACACTCTTATTTTAAAGAAACAGGACGTGTTCAATATGAAGGTGCAAACGATAAAGAAGCATTGATGGCTTTCGATTTACTTTCAAAAGTAGAGGGCATAATTCCTGCGCTTGAAAGTTCGCATGCTATTGCTTATGCGATGAAATTTGCGCCGACTTTGTCGAAGGATAAAATAATCATTGTTAATCTTTCGGGACGCGGAGATAAGGATATCGATTACGTCGCAGAAAGAATTAAAATGTAAAGAAAGGTTGTGCGGCTCAGATCTCTGAGCCGCACAGTTAATCAATACTTGATTCTATGAAAACTTGACAGTAACAATTTTATATATTATTATATTGTTAATGACAAACAAATCTTTAAAAATTAGAAGAGAAAACACCCTTTAGCACTTGGGTTTTTTCGCATTTCTAATTAGTTGAAGATATTGCAGCCCAAGTGGCTGCTTTTTTTGTTTTTCGCCCTTTCAACTTTATAACTTTACAAACTTTTAACTATTTTATGATTTATTTAGACCAAAAATTATCAAATTTGAGAAGACATGCCAGAGCTCTATCGGCAGGCTATTTTCTCATTGGGATAATCAAGGCTTAAGTAATTTAAGATATTCCATCAAAAAATAGCCCCGCCAGGGCTATTTTTTAGTACTTTAAAAATCTATAAGGGGGGTGACAGAAATGTCAAAATTATTCAGATTGCTGTCTTTATACATAACAGCAAGACAAGTACACCAAATCATTACGGAAGAAGTTGCCGATGGCACGCTACTTCCGCGAACTTTCATTAGTGTCTTTAGGGCACTATGGCGCGAAGACGGTTACGCTGTTGTAATGTGGGGCACAGCAATTGCTTATGCGGAATGCCACACAAATAAAACCTTTCACTCGATTCACTCGGTAATCTCCAAGAAAGGCTACAACGGCTGGCACTTGGCAATGCTAGCTCTAGCTAATCGTCTTCAAGAATGTCAACGTCGCGATAATAATAAAATTGTGATTTTGGCCTGCGCACCAAACTTAGCGGGCTGGTACGCTAAGCTTGGCTTCGAAATCCAGCCAAAAGAAACTGCACCCAGATATATCTGGGGTGGCCGTACTGCAGCGGAATGGGCCAGCTGCAATCGAATTTGGATGATATGCACGAGATCATCCTACATCAAAAAAAGGAGGCAAGGCACCATGGCTAGACCAAACGCTTTTGTAAAAATTTCAGGCAACTTGCTTGATAACATCGCTGTTCTTGAATGGCTACACGAACTTTCAAGATTCTACTTTGTTGTTGTCTGCATCGGTGGTGGAGAACAAATCAACAACGCTTACAAAGAGAGAGGATTGCCAATCAAATTTTGTCCTCTCGGCCGAATAACCAGATCGCTAGAGGAGCGCCAAATTGCCAGAGATATACTCGAGGAAAATCAGGCGATTATCCAAGATCTACTCGACGTAAACGATGTTAACGCCAGGGTCATCGTCCCAGTCGAAGAAATTGGTGGCGTCCTCTGCCACATCAACGGTGATATTATGATGCTGGCAAGCTATCTCGGCTATGATAAGCTCTTTATTCTGACCACAAAAGATCGAGTCGACAAGAAAAAGCTCTGGCTAAAACAAGTCGCCGAAGTCTTCACGGTTATTGAAAAAGGAACGCTCGACAAAGTCGAGGTTATCGGCTTTTGACCAATGGCAAATGATAATTTTGCCGAACTATCCAAAGCGTCCTGATTTATTTCGGGACGCTTCTTTTATTTACTTAGAGTCCCAACAATTGGATATTTTTCCAGAGCACTTTTGGCATGACGAGTATAAAAAGCGTTGGTCAATTCGGTCCCTGCATAGTGAGAAAAATGTTTACCTTCTTTGAAAATACCAGAAAGGTCATACACCTGACCATCTACAGCTACATAGGCTGGCTGACCATTGGCACCATTGAATTTAGCAAGCTCGGCAAGAGTTAATGTTTTAACTACAGTATTGTTTGATGCTTGATCTGTCATTTGTGTTTGACTGTTATCAACTATTTTGCTGACTGAAGATTCTTTTTTGTCAGCAACAACATTTGATTGTTTGTTAGACGTCTCTAAATTTGCCTTCGGCGTTACATAAAAACGATCAACATAGATAAATCCAGAGACAAAAAGAAGATAAAAAAGAGCAAGTATAATAGCAGTAAAAACGTTCCAGATGCACCAACGCTTAAAAGCTGAATGAATAGCATAGTAAGTATGAATAACAAAAGCAATTATTACTATATAAGCGAGATGATCTAAGTGGATCTTGCTTGCCAAGGAAGCACTGATGATGCCCTTTGTCATGCCATAGCCGCTAATGAGATACAAAAGAATACCGATAAACAAAGTCCAGGCAGAGATACGATCGATTTTGGTAAAAAATTTTTGCATAATGTTTCTTTTTATTTTAATAATTAATTCTGAGAAATAACTGATGGGACATTATTCTAATTTAATTTGGCTTAATATCGATTATATTAAGGGATAGTTTTTTATCGCCCTGCCACTCATCCTGATTTAAAGAAAAAGCCACACTATAATATTTGTCATAGTTAATCATACTTTTCTCAAAAGGAAAATTGAAATATATTGATTTAATTTTAGAGTTTTTCTCCTTCGCCAATGCCGAAAAATGATTTGAATCCTTACCGACAAAACGAAAACTATCAAAAGAAATATTTTTTGTCATAAAAATAGGCCTTGGATTCGCTAAGCCAAAAGGCTCAAATTGCGATAGCTCTTCAAATAATTTAAAGGACATATTAGAGAAAGCGACCTCAGCATCAATTGAAACTTTTTTTACTAAGTTCGCCTCACTAATATCTTTATTTGAGATGTCAGTTAAGCTAGCAACAAAATCTTCAAAGTTTTCTTTGGAGACAGATAATCCTGCCGCCCCCTTATGTCCACCATATTTTTCAATTAGTTCCTTGACCTTTTCCAGGAGTTCAACAATGTTTACCCCAGAAACACTTCTAGCACTCCCCGTATAGCCGTCCTTGCCAAGAGAAAAAATAATTACTGGCCGAGAATATTTTTCGACTAATCGACTAGCTGTCGGACCAATAATTCCCTTCGTCCATTTACCAGAGATAATTATTATTTTATTTTCGAAAAGTTTTTTTTCTTCAATCACTTTGATTGCTTCCTTTTCAAGAATATCCATCTCAGACTGTCTCTCTTCATTTTTCTCATTCAAAGATACGGCAAGTTCCTTGGCTTCTTTTTCATCCTCAGTAATTAGAAGCTCAAAAGATTTAGTGGCCGAGTCCATTCGACCAGGCGCATTAATTCTTGGCCCTATCTGAAAACCGACAGTATATGCTCCAACATTTTCTGGCTGAATATTAGAAACCTTATAAAGTTCCTGCAGGCCTAAATTTTTTGTCTTCTTGAGCACCATCAGGCCATATTTAACCAAAACTCGATTTTCCCCTGACAACGGCACGACGTCAGAGATAGTCGAGATAGCTACTAAATCCAAATTCCACTTTAAAAATTTTTCATCCAATTCTTTTGGGAAATGTTTTGATAAACCTTGGATTAATTTATAGCCAACCGCACAACCGCAAAGTTCCTTGAATGGATATTTATCGCCCGATCTTTTTGGATTAATAACAAAATTTG
>CAYPDD010000014.1:0-9521 GCA_964409395.1 uncultured Candidatus Saccharibacteria bacterium
CAGTGCTCTTTACAAAGCACAGCAAATTCAAAGTTATCTTCAGGGCATACCAACTATTGATAGCGGCGTACTTACTGCTGTTAACAAAATTGACCAGAAAATTAAGGCTCGATTAAAGAACATTCTGTCGCTTATCGATAAAGAGCAGTTGCCTAACAGTGAAAATGCTGTTTTTTATCAGCAATTAACTTTCGTTGATAACAAATTTTCTCTGTCGGCTAATTCGACCGCCGATCTTCTCGCGGGAAAAAATGGTATGACCCCAGATAAATATAATCAATTGGTCGGCGAGCAAGTCGGAATATCACTAGCTGGCAGTAAGATTGGCGAGAGTCTTGGGTTGGATCAAAATCAATCAAAGACAGCCATCGATTTAGTCAGCAATCTAAATAATATTTTCAAATGTCAAGGAACATTAGTTGGGACAACCGGTCAAAAAGTCTGCAAGACTGGCGTTACTACTGACCCATGGTACGGAAAGTGGGATAAATTATATAATAATTTAGACCAAATATTTGCTTTTCAACTTGATACTAAAGCAAATGTGCCAGATGGAACCTTTGCAAAAATTATTACTGACCCAACAAATGCTAGCTCGGTCCTAATGGAAATTGGCGCCCAAAAGATTGATAGTCAATTTGGCCTCGATTCGTCTAAAGTTAACTCTTTTACTGGATTATACAGTCGGGTCTTGGGCTCTTCAGAAATAACTAGGGATTGTCTAAGTGAAGCAAAGGCCGATCCGGTTATTCCTCCGCTTGAGACGGCTTTGCAGAGTGCTAAAAGCAAATTGGCTGAGATTGAAGGCAGAAAACCAGCGCTCAAACAGGGACAGAAAAATGATGAATTATTAAAGTCCAGTGAATACAAAAAATGGCAGGAGGAGATTAAACCTGTCTTGCTTGAAACAGATTTGGCGGAGAAAACTCTCAGCAAAGAGATTAATGACCGTTATAATGTTTGCAAAATAGCAACTGGTAAGAATCCTTCTGGAGTGGTTGATGGAAGCACCAAAGATGACCTTGTCGCTTGGGGAAAGAGCGCGTTGGAGACAAAAATTCACGACTTTATCTATAATATCAAAGCAAACTACAATAGCGCTGAGGTTCGAGTTGGTGTTGATATGCCTCTTGCTGATATCACCAATTTAGTTAATGGCGATATGAAGTATTTTGAGATTGCCGCGACTTCAATTGGTGTTAATTATATTATGGCGCCGATAGATGGAATAAGAAAAAGCAATTGTAGTGCGGGTGAAGACGGCGAATGCCGAACGGCTGTTCCTGA
The DNA here is from genome assembly GCA_964409395.1 of uncultured Candidatus Saccharibacteria bacterium. Taxonomy (GTDB): domain Bacteria; phylum Patescibacteriota; class UBA1384; order XYA2-FULL-43-10; family 1-14-0-10-43-13; genus CAYPDD01. The sequence continues at coordinate 1,288 of CAYPDD010000014.1, forward strand.
AACGATGCGTATTTCATATGAAGATATTAAGACCTCAATTGTTGGCGCGACTACTATAGACGCTTACCAGCGAGCTGCTTGGGGCGATGTTAACGGCATTTATTCCAACCCTGAAGTAAAGAAGGTCTGCAACGGCGCAGATTGCCCTAAAACTGGTAGCGGAAATTTTGGTAATACATTGATCTCTTCCTTGGGAAAAAATACTATTGCTGAGAGCACTGCCACAACAATCACCGGCCAAATTGATGAGCAATATAGTTACTCGCCTGAAAATTTGCAAGGGCAGATAGATAGGTTAAATGTCGCCGTTAAAAATAACGCCGACACCGCTCCATCCTCCTGTGCAAAATCGACCGGCCAAACAAGCGGAGTTCAATATGACAAATGTCTTGTAGAATATAGCGGTAATAACGGCAATCCTGAAGGTCAGCTAGACCGGCTAGCGAATCCTGAGGCCTATTACAAGCCAACTGGTGCCAATTTTACACCTAAAAATGGTGAGTCAGTAGCAACTATTCAGAAGGCTATAAAGAAAGCTGGTGTTGAGAATCTACAGCTTAAAATGTTAGATATGGCACTGTGGAAATTAGACGAAAATTCTTATCCTGGCATGGCCAGAGATTTATTGAAGGGAAATGCTGAGGTAAAGACGGCGGCGCTAGCTCGCTATATCGAAACTGGGCTCGGCAATGGTCATCTGCTCGGCGTTAGTTTTGGTGCAGTTGGCAATGTTACCGAGTGGCTAGAGGTCGCTAAATTTGCCCGTGGTTTTGTCGCTGGTGATCCGACAGCTTTTGCGACTTTTGCTGGTGGTAGTGGATTTAATTTCTTTAGTGATTTTCTTTCTTCAAATTCTGAGGGCTGGTTCGGTTTCCCAATGAGTGGAGATTTAGCAAAAGGACTGTTAGTCGGCGTTGGCACTGGCGACTGGGGACTAAAATCCGTTACTTTGGATAACATTACTAAAAACGACAGTGTACTACATAGCACTACTTTACCTGATGGCACTACTGTTAACTTGCCGACCGTAGGAGGAATTTTGACTAATGCCATTACTGCAAAACTCTTTACTTGGGCTGATAAGACACTTGGACTTCAAGCCGGCCAATCTCTCGAGGTTTTCAAACTTGGCTACGACCTGTATAAATCTTGGAAAATATATGAGGAGTTATCACGAGCAAAAGAGATAGCAGAATTATCTAGTAGCGCTAAAAGCTTTATGGAGACAAGCAATGCCTCCAATTTAGCGCAAGCAAAGGATGCTTCGAAACAGGCTCTTGTGGCAGCAGAAGTCGCAATTGTCTATAAACTTGTCTCTATTGCTGTTGATAAACTTTTAGGTAAACAGATTGCAGGGGTTGAAGAAGATTTAGGTATGGCGCCGGGGACACTTACTCCTTTAGTGACTGTCCTTGTTTATGATGGAATCGCCCTACTGTTGAATCTTCCAATGATGGATATAACTACCGCGTTGGTAATTGCGGTGGTTGGCTATCTCCTTGGAGAAAAAATTTATTACTACTGTACCGCTGATGGCTATTACCCACAGATTGAGGAAGCTCAGCCAGAGATAAAAGATACTACTGGCCTGGAAGTTTGGGGAGGGAGAGTCAAACAGAGTAATAATATAAATGCACTTCTCAGAAAGAAGATGGTTGAAGCAGCCCAAAACAAAGCGCGTAAACTGATCGAAAACATGATGCTCGTCCAAAATCATGATAAATATAACAGCGATGGCGAGCCAATAATCCCAATCCAAATAATGACTGGGCGCAAAGAGGACGTCGATTATTTTGATCAGATAGGTATGATCGGCACTAATATGTGCCAAGTAAAATTGGGCAATAATTCGATTTTATGTGGTGGGATTTGTGGATCAAAAGAAAAGAACGGCTGTGCAAGTGATACGAATATGGGCATATGGCAAAATCCCCAAACTGTTGCTTGGACGCATATAGGATTTTAAGATTATTCTTTTAATATATTAATTAACTCTATCTAGATCACTCTCATTTTGAACGACTATTCGCAGAAATCTAACCGATCTCTTGCCGAGTTTTTGGTTGAGAAAGTCTACCAGTTCTGCTTCCCTGATATGAATTTCCGAAGCAGCTGGCGAGGAGGATACGGCAACTTTTAAAGTGCCATTTTGGAATGAAATTGGACGAAATAGTCCATTCCCCCATTCCTTGGCATAAAAACACACCAGCGCGCCCTGTGTTGCTTTACCGAGCCCTTTTTTAGCAAGGGCCTTGCCCAATATCTTATCAATTTTTTCCATTTTTTCTCATTTCTATTATAGCGGCATTATTTAAAAGTTGACCGGAAAGATGGCTAGTATCGGTTGTGGTTATAACACTCTGATAATTCTCGACGATAGTATTTAAATGTTCTCTTCTTTCTTCATCAAACTCCGAGTAAACATCATCTAAAAGCAGAATTGGGAGGTTCTGCTGATCGGTTGTCAGAAACTCCAGCTCCCCTATTTTAATTGCTAAAACAGCACTTCTAATTTCGCCCCTCGAGGCGAAATTTGCGACATAAAGGCCGTTCAGAGTTATGTTAATATCATCACGATGAGGGCCAAAAAGAGTGCATCCCTGCCAGATTTCTTTTTGATGATTATGCTTTATAGTACTCTCAAAATCTTCACTTTTCTGATAGGCAATTGATAAAATATCCTCTTTCTTACCAGAAATATTTTGATAAATGAGACTGATGTGTTTGTTTAGGTAATCTATTGCTTCCTGCCTTTTTTGGATGACAACATTCCCCTCTAAAACTAATCCCTCATCCCAAAATGAAAGTTCACTTTCATCCGCTTGGCGCTCTTTGATCCTTTGAAGCAGAGAGTTCCTCTGGGCTCTAATCTTTTCATATGCAATTAATGCCCCAAGATATTGTTGATCTCTTTGAGAAATCATCATATCAAGAAAACGCCTTCTAACTCTTGGCGTGCCTGTAGCCAGCATCATGGTTTCAGGCGAGAAAACAACGCTTTTCAATAAACCGATGAATAGGGAGCGTTTTTTAAAAACGCCTTTGTCTTTCGCTTTTAAAAGTAGCGAGGGATTTTTCTGGATAAAAACTTCAAGCTCGTTCCCCTTGACTCGACCAAAATCCTTGCCATTTGAGACTAGATTCCTTTTGTCCTCCTCACGAAAAGAGCGACAGGAAGAGAGAACCGAAATAGCTTCTAAAATATTGCTTTTCCCTACTCCATTTGGACCAACCAAAATAGTCGTCTTCTTTAAACTGAGATCATATTTCTCGTGATTACGAAAATTTTCTAGAATCACATTTTTTAACATCGAGTACTAAGCCTCAAGTTTTAACGGCATGATAATATAGATAAAGTTTGCATCCTTCTCGGTTTTTATCATGCAGGGAGAAGCATTATTATTAAATTCAATTGTAATAGTTCCCTGAGGAAGGACGCTCAGAACATCAAGAACATATCTAGCATTAAAAGCGATCTCAATATCATCACCCGTAATTTCAGCTTTTATGGTCGACTTTGCACTGCCTGCCTGTGTAGCAGTTGAAGAAATAATAAAAACCTTATCTTTAATTGCAAGACGAATATTGTTGTTCGCTGAGTCTTTAGCAAAGAGAGCTGACATCTTAACCGCCGAGACCATCTCACTTAGATCAATTTTGGCCTTTATTTTTGTTGCCGAAGGGATGATCTGTGAGTAATTAGGGAAGGTTCCTTCTATCAGCCTTGAGACTATTTGCGTATCACCAATCTTAAAAGATATTTGGTTCTCTGTTAAATAGATTGAAACTTCTTTTGTAGCATCACTGCTCCCTAAAATTCTTGAGACTTCATTCATTGTCCTAGTTGGCACAATGACTTTTTTAGTAACGATTGGCTTTAACAATTTAACTTTGCCCTCAGCAAGACGATATGAATCAGTTGCTGCCAAAGTAAGCTCCTTCTCACCAAAAGAAAACAAAATACCAGCCAAAACCGGTCTAGTCTCGTCTAAAGCAGGGGCAATAATAACTTTCTTCAAAGAACTAAGGAAAGGATCTTTCTCAATTACAACAAACGGCGCATCTTGGGACTCCGGAACGGTTGGAAACTCTTCAGCGGAGATTCCATGGATAACCGCTTCAAAACGCTCTGATTTTAAAGTCGCAATATTCGCGTTAGTAGTTATCTCAATAGACTGATCTTTGTTGTTGTTAATAAAATCAGATAATATCTTTGCCGGCAAAGTTAACGCGCCCTCTTCTTCAATCTTTCCGGTTGTATGTGTTGTAATTCCAACTTCTAAATCCGTTGCAGATATTTTTATTCCACCCTTTTCAGCAACGATCAGAGCATTACTAAGTACCGGCAGAGTTGTCCGGTTTCCAACTACTCTTGATATCTGGGATAGGGCCTTTGCAAAATTTGATTGTAGGATAGTGACTCTCATATTAACCTTTCTTATTTTACTTCTTTATCCACAGCATCAATGATGATTGGGGATAAACTAAATATTTATTTTACTATTAATTGTTTTCTATATTGGATTTTTTCGGCTTACATATTTATCTGTGGATAAGCGTTTAATTAGGTATTATCCCTGTTTATAAGCCAACTACTTTTGTTGATAACTTTTAGCCTTTTACTCAATAACCGAATTTTCCAATTCTTATCAACAGTTTATAACCAACGGAGTCTACAAGTTTTTCCACATGGCTTTTGCTCAATTTGTCTGTCCCTAAAAGCATTTTTTGACTTATCCCCTATATCCACACCCCTTATTACTACTATTATCTAAAATAACTATTTTATATATTCCGCTACTTTTTAATTATAGACTGAAAAAATATGGTCTTTAATAATAGCTAAATGTTCCTTTATTTTGTTATCTGTAAAAAGGGTTTTTTCAATCTTTTCACAACCGTGCATAATAGTAGAATGATCTTTGCCCCCCATTTTTCTACCAATTTCAGGATAAGATAAACTGCATTCATGCCTTAATAAATACATAGTAATTTGTCTTGGCATAACTAAATCTTTTGTTCTTCTTTTACCTAATAAATCTTCAATCGGTATTTTGTAATATTTATGAACTTCTCTGATAACTAATTCAGGGGTAACGAATTGTTGCTTTTCTTCTATAATGCTTGAGAGTATCTCAGCAGCCTTTTCTTTGTTTAGGGTGGCGCCTGTCAGCTCGCAGGTGGCAACAATCTTATTCAATGAGCCTTCAAGTTCTCTGATTGAAGATTTTACTTTCTCGGCAATAAAAGTTAGAACATCTCCCTCAATGTTTTTGTTCATCTTGAGGGCTTTTTGTCTTAGGATAGCCTCTCTTGTTTCTAGGTCTGGATGTCCGATATCGGTGACCATTCCCCCTTCGAATCGAGTTTTCAATCTGATTTCGAGGCCTTTTATCTCTTTTGGTGTTCTATCAGAGGTTAAAATGACCTGTTTCTTGTTCTGGTGTAAGTGATTGAAGGTGTGGAAAAACTCATCCTGAGTTTGTTCTTTTGTGGATAGAAATTGAATGTCGTCGATTAGAAGTAAATCAACGGTACGGTATAGATTTTTAAAGTCTTTGGCCTTGCCAAAACCTGAACCAACAGCTTGAATAAAATCATTAACAAATGTCTCAGTTGAGACATAGAGTACACGCTTATTAGGATATCTATCTAAGTAAGCATGACCAATGGCTTGCATCAGATGGGTTTTACCAAGACCGGAGTCCCCATAGATAAAGAGAGGATTGTATTGGGTACCTGGGTTATCGACAACTGCCTGAGCAGCGGCAAAGGCTAATTGGTTGGAGGGTCCGACGATAAAATTATCAAAAATATAGTTATCATTTAGGGTTGGATTTTGTGAAATTGGCTTGAATATCTCTGCTGGGGCGGAGGCTGGTTTATCCACAGGCTTGTGGATAACCTTGTCTTTGTCAAAGGTTACGAGTTGGTCAGCTTTTGGAATCGCAATCTTGAATTTAATAAGCTGGATTGGCTCGGTTACTTGATTTTGAAGTGCCTTATGAATATCTTTTAGATACTTTTTCTTCAACCAGTCCTCAACAAAAAAAGTGGGCACTCCAATCGTGAAAACGTCCTTTTTATATTCAAAAATAAAAGTGTTTTTAAACCATGTTTCAAAGTTTGCCTTTGAAAGAGTGATTTGTAATTCGCCAAGGGCATTTCGCCACATTTCTGTAAGGTCCATAGAGGATGTAAAATAATTAATTCTATCTAGTGGTCAATATAACAAGTTATCCACAAGCTATGCAATACAACGTATTTCGAAGCATTGTTTCTTGTTTTTAATCCTACATAAATTAAGAAAAAGGTCGATTTGATTTTTCGAGCAACAGCTTCACTCATAACTCTTGATTTGGGAGCTTTTTTGTGTTATATTCTATTTTGTTATGAAAAGAACTTACTAACCAAACAAAAGCAGAAGACAGCGCGTACATGGATTTCTAGAGAGAATGTCCACTTTAAACGGCAGAACTGTTTTGAAGAGACGAAGAGCTAAAGGCAGAAAAGTTTTAGCAGTTTAGTTTCTGGTTTTTGATATAAATTTCAAAAGAGCTATCAACGCTCTTTTTTTGATATTTGCGACCAAAATGCTGACTTGTTAAGGAAGGTTATTTTGTGTTATAATCACGATTAATGTTAGATTCTAAAAATAGATTAAAAAAAGATAAAGATTTTAAGAAAGTTTTTTCCTCGCCTAAAAAGAATACAGCGGGGAGACTCTCTTTTCGTGCTCTAAAAGGTAGGTCATCAGCGATACGTTTTGGTTTCGTAATAAGCAATAAAATTGATAAACGTTCGACGAGAAGGAACGCTCTCAAAAGACGTCTTCGCGCGATAGCTAGAAACCTTTTGACTAAAGATTTGCCAAACTACGATATTATTGTGATAGTCAGAAGCCCGTATCCAACCCCTCTTGATAGCAAGATAATCACAACTGACTTTGAAAATGGGCTCAAGAATCTTCTCAGTGTGCAGAAATGATCAAAAAAGCAATTGTAAAAATTATCGAGATATATCAAAGAACCATTTCGCCGGACCATGGTTGGTTTAAGAGTCGCCATCCGGCTGGCTATTGTAAATATTCTCCTTCTTGCTCTGAATATTGCAAGCAATCTGTCATAAAACATGGCACGCTCAAAGGCCTTGTAAAAGGTGCCTATAGATTGCTAAGATGTAATCCTTGGAGTAAGGGTGGATATGATCCAGTCTAAATAATTTTTAATTTACAATTTTTATTCAATTTTTAATTTTTAATTCTTTAAAAAAATATGAAAGAATTCATACACACCGTTCTGTACCAACCGTTTTTTAATCTTTTAATCTTCATCGCTTGGATTGTCCCTGGACACTCTATCGCAGTCTCGATTATATTATTGACAGTCCTCGTCCGGCTGATTCTTTTGCCGTCTTCGATAAAAGCGGCTCATCATCAAGTAAGAAGCTTGGAGATGCAACCGAAGATTAATAAAATCAGAAGCGAGATTAAGGATCAGCAGGAGCAATCAAAAGCATTGATGGCCTTGTATAAGGAGGAGGGTTTTTCTCCTTTTGGTTCATGTCTGCCGTTATTAATCCAAATCCCGATCATCTGGGTCCTCTTCTCTGTTTTCAAAAGCGGTGTTGATATAAAAGCTTACGCTGATCTTTATTCTTTTCTGCCAAGACCGGAGACAGTTAATACCTTTTTCTTGGGTTTTGATATAACAAAACCAGATCCTTGGGTTCTGCCTATAATTGCTGGTCTTTTGCAGTTTGGTTTGTCTTATCTTTCAATGTTGCCTCATAAGAATATCGTCAAATCAGGTGAAAATGACCCAACAGCAATGATGACCAAACAGATGCTCTTCATCGCTCCTTTGATCACCGTTTTCTTCGGCCGAACTATGCCAGTGGCACTGGTTATCTACTGGATAACAACAACTATTTTTGGCATATTCCAACAATTGTATGTCAATAAACAGATTATGGCGTTTAGAGCAGCTCAACCAAAACAAGAAACAGATAAGATTGAAGCAGAAAAAGCCCCAACGAAAGAGATTGAAGCACCAAAAAAGAAAAATGATTTCATAACCAATATGATGAGCAAGAGACTAGACAAGCAGGAAAAAAAGCTCGGTGTAAATGTGACGGTACGAACAAAAAAGAAATAAGAAAATACGGATATAAGATATTACTTAAAAAGACTCGGAGATGATTCCAGGTCTTTTTTTGGCGGAAGCTAGAGGATC
>CAYPDD010000014.1:9531-11013 GCA_964409395.1 uncultured Candidatus Saccharibacteria bacterium
TACCCAACTGGTGTTCGAGACCAGCGCTATAAACCACTCTGCCAACCTTCCACTGAAATAAAATATAGCAAAGATGAACTCAAAAATCTACATTTTATGTCAAGGTTAAGTTTGCTATAATAAAAATAGAAATATTTATAGAACAGGAGAACATGGCAGATATAAACGATACTCTTTACTTTCTGAATCGTGAGCAAGAAGAACAACACGCCACTGAGCGCGCCAAAGCTCATAATTTATCATATGTGACGCTGGTTAATTACCCGATCGTTAAAGATGTCTTAGACTTGGTTCCTGAAGCGAAGGCGATAGAATATCACATTATACCCTATTTAAAAACTGGTAGCGAGGTCAAGATAGGTGTAGTCAATCCAGAAAATGTCGATATGCTTAAATATCTAGAGGGTTTAGGGCGGGAGACGGGAATTAAATTCACAATGGTTTTAATCTCAGAAACAAGCCTTTATTATGGTGTCACATGTTATGAGTCAAATAAAACAAAAATTGTCGAAGCTGAGGAGAAGGAAAACAATAAGGCCAGAGAGTATAACGACATTAAGGTGACCGATCTCAAATCAGCGGCCGAAGCGGCCAAAAAGGCTAATTTAACAAAACTTTTAGATGTTATCTTATTAGGGGCGATGAAGCTAAACGCCTCAGATATTCATCTAGAACCATCTGAAGTAGAGCTTTTAATTAGATTTAGAATAGACGGCGTCTTGCAGGATGTAGTAACGCTCCCCCTTCAATATCATAAACAGCTAACATCAAGAATTAAATTTTTATCGAGCTTGAGAATGGACATCTCAAATCAACCGCAAGACGGACGGTTTTCCTTTTCTTCTCCAGATGAAAAAATTGATTTTCGTGTTTCAATTATGCCCTCTGCCTCAGGCGAATCGATTGTATTGAGACTTTTGGGTCAGGAGAAGTCAATCCTTAAATTAGATAACCTTGGTTTTCGTCCAGATGCGCTAGCGGCGATTAAAGAGGCGATCTCCAAACCTCACGGTATGATTATGACTTCTGGCCCAACTGGCAGTGGTAAATCATCGACGCTGTATGCCATCTTAATGGAGGTCAAAAAGCCAGGAGTTAAAATTATTACCCTCGAGGATCCAGTCGAATATAAAATTGAAGGAATAGAGCAAAGCCAGGTCCGTCCAGGGCAGGGATATGAATTTGCAGATGGGCTAAGAGCCTCCTTGCGCCAAGATCCAGACATTTTAATGGTTGGTGAGATACGAGACCAGGAAACAGCCGAAATTGCTGTCCAGGCCGCTCTGACAGGCCATTTACTTTTGTCGACAATTCATGCGAATTCAGCGCCATCAGTTTATGCTAGACTACTAGAAATCGGTGTGAAACCATTTCTTCTATCGGGTTCAATAAACTTAATTATGGCCCAACGCTTAATAAGAAAAATTTGTCCTTATTGCAAAGATGAATATGTCCCTGCTCCCGAGATATGGCAAGCAGTAG
>CAYPDD010000014.1:11023-12399 GCA_964409395.1 uncultured Candidatus Saccharibacteria bacterium
ACTTAGCAAAATAGCCAATAGATTACCAAAAGAGATTGCAGAGCTTATTGCTCGCAAGGAAATTAAATTAGTTCATGGTAAGGGTTGTGAGAAATGCAATTCGACCGGTTTCTCTGGCCGACAAGTTATGGTGGAGATTCTAACGCCAAATGAAGAAATTGAGGCTTTAATCAATACTAGCTCGTCTATTTCGGAGTTCGAAAAGTGTGCCGCTAAGACGGGTATGATTACGATGGAGCAGGATGGTCTAATCAAGGCACTTAGTGGGTTAACAACAATTGAAGAGGTCTGGAGAGTGACTAAATCTTAGAAAATTAATTTTAATTCTTTACTAAAAACCCTGAGTTCAAAAGATCTCAGGGTTTAAAGTTTCTAGAGAGAAAGACTAGGCTCCAGGTTGATTGAGCGTTCCAACCATAGCAGTAGTAATTGTATAGGCTAGAGCGATAATAACTAATCCGATGATGGCATTTAGTATCCCCTGCTGGCCTTTTTTGGCAGACTCAGCATTACCACCGGCGGTAAGATAAAGGAAACCTGAATAAACTAGATAAGCAAAAGCCACAACCCCAGCAGCTAAACTAATCCAGGGTAAAACTTGCGCTATCAGCTCCTGAATATTTGCTGCTCCTTCAGTTTGCTGAAGCGAGAGATTATCAGTATTAACATCGGCTGCTAGTGCTTTGATGATAAAATTCATTAACACCTCCTTATTTTAATAAATCGACTATGTTATTTAATATTGTACGCGCAGCGGCAATAATTACAAGACCTATGAACGACCAAAGCATGGTCTGGCTGGCTTTTTTTATTTTTTCATCATTACCAAGAGAAAACATATAATCAAAAGCGCCCCATAAAAACATTATTAGTGCAAAGACGCCGGCAAAGACGAGGCCGATCTCAATCGCTTTGTTTATCATAGCAACGACAGAGTCCAGGCTTGCTTCTGTGCCACCAAATTTTTGAAAAAAACCAAGGATACCGCTTGGAAGTGGATCGGAGCTGACTGTTACCTCGGCACTAACTTTTTGAATTAAATCAATCATGAAAAAACGCTGTCTAAAGCATTAACAAGGATATGTGAAAAAGAGTAGGCAAGCGAAGCTAAAATCAGGCCAATAATGGCGGCAGAGATAGTTTTTTTGCCTTTTTCGGCTTTGGCGGTATCGGCTCCGGCTGAAAGATAAGTGAAACCACCGACTAGGAGGCAGATAAAAGCAAGTAGGCCCATAATGCCGATAAGAAAAACATTAATAAACCACTCCAGAAAGGCCGGGAGGGTGTCCATGCTGGAACCGCTAGTAACGGCTATGCCAGTTGCCGCATGTGCGCTTAATAATGGCACTAAAATAGTGATGAGTAAGGGTAGAATT
>CAYPDD010000015.1:0-9587 GCA_964409395.1 uncultured Candidatus Saccharibacteria bacterium
TGGCGATGAGACGCATATGGAGTTTGAGATGAAGACTATCTATTTCGTCAAAAACTACATCAGAATCTTTTACAAATTCATCAATGTTTTCCTCGTTTATACCGTCGGAGAAAAGTTGAACATTGATATATGGGTTTATCTCATAAATTTTTCTTGCTAGTGCAATAGTTTTCTTAATATTGACGGATGGTAGCTCAGTCACAATCCGATTCATATTTGAAGTGGAAATTGAATCACCATCAGCAATTTTAATATTTTTGCATCCGCCCTGCATAACAGTAGTCAGCACAATATTGCTACCAACACTTAGGCCAGCAACAGCAAGATTAGTGGCTTTATATTTGTCCTGCTCAGCATGGTTTATCAGATATTTATTGCGCGAAGTTAATAAAGTATAAAAATCATTTTCTTCCAAGATCCTTATAACCGTTTTTCTCCATGGATAAACGATCAACGTTCCAAAAGTCTCCTGTCTGAATTCAGACAATGTCAATTGGAGGTCTTCCTCCTTGCCAATACAAGTGAGCTCAACTAATTCCTCGGCTTGGCATTAGAAAATATCATTATAAATATAACCCTCTGAGTCAAGTTTCGATAAAATATTATCAAGCTCTTCTACTGAGGAAAAATTAATTATATCTGGCTTGAATTGATCCATTGTTGCTTGCTCCCTCTATCATTACTAATTGATCCATAAGGCATGAATACAACTCTGGGCTTGGCTTTTTCTTGGCCAATTTTTTCGACAAGAGTTTTATATTCATAATTATTTTTTAGAAGATTTGAATAAATCTTTTTCACAACATTCTTTTCCAATTTATCATTTACTTCAACATCTTTATTTAACTCAACGGCTATCTCGATATATTGGTTTCTTAATTCGTCATACTTTGTTGTCATCGTCATTCTCGTAGTCAATTTATCTATAATAGCTTTATCCTCAAGTCCTTTTCTGATCGTCTGGGGATAAATATTTAAACCATAAAGAGTAATTGTTTGGTCTGACTTTCCGTACAGGACGATAAAAGGTAATCTCCATACTGGCAGCTTTAATTTTTTGGCCTCTGCCAAGATATCTATCCCTTCCTTTTTAAATAGATTGACCATATCCTGGAAGCTATAGATTGTGCCGGAGTCGTGGAGGTTATAATCCAAAAGTGGCATCCCGCCAACAGTAGAACAGATTAATTCGTCATCGATACATTCAAAATGTTTTAAATGCGGATGATATTGCACAAAGGTAGAGACGGTTCTGCCATTAAAAAGCTTTTCAAGTAATTTATCGTTTTCGGCACATAATCTTTTTATCAAAATGCTTAGAGGCGTTTCATGTCCCAAAATTGCCGCGTCAGCTGAACCATACGTATTTATGCTGGAATTATAATAATCTTTAACCTTAGCTTTTTTGTATAAATATTCACGCCAATCTTCGCTTATTGCCTCTGCGCCAAAGATGAATTTTAAATTATATAAGCTCCAATCAACTCCTCTGGAGATGCCCTCTTCAATAGTATCTTTGACAAAAGGGGGATAGCCACAAATTACAATCTGTTGGTAATTTTTTCCTATCTCGCTGATAATTCTAAGGATGCTATCCATAGAAATTCCTGGAGTTATCACCGAAAGATCATAGCCTCTCTGGGCTACTCTGAGGCAAGAGTTTAGCGTAAAAACACCAGCAACATACATCCCCATTGAATAAGCGTCGATCACCAAAGTTCTCTTTTTGTCTATATGAAAAAAATCCTTTAAAATCATTTCATAGAGGATAGTTGTCTCAAGCTCTAGGTAATTACCTCGAGGCCAAAAATAAGGCTTTCCACTTGAGCCTGAGCTGACGGAGATCATCTTTACAGAGTCCATATAATTGCCAGGGAGAAGCTCAGAAATAGGATATTTGTGCAGATAATTATTTTTATCTATAAAACGGTTTGATTTGATCGCGGAGAATTTTTTATATGCAGGAACGCTCTTTTTTATTTCATTTTTGAGCTCTAGATATACCTCTTTTGAATATCTTTCGATCTCTTCTGAGTCAACATTTTTCAAATAGTTTAAGGTAAAATCAACGTCATAAATTTTAAGAGCCTCAAAAAAAGAATTACCCGAACTGTTAATTTGTTCAATCGCCTGGTCTTTAAAATATGGTTTTAATGTTGTATAATTATTGAAGATACTTTTCATGATTCTAATATAGCATATTAAATTATGAGTCACAACAATAAAGAAACAGCCCTTGTCCTTGGTGGACTAGGCTTAATAGGTGGGGCGTTAGTTGAAGAGCTTACAAAAACTTTTGACGTGTTTGTTGTGGATAAGAGAGAACCTAAAGAAAAAACTGGCAATGTAAAATATTATGTAGCTGATGCGCTGAGTGTCTCGACCTTAGAAAAGCTAGTAATCGAACATAAGCCAAGATTGATCGTTAATTCTATTAATATAGCAACTATCTTTTCGGATAATCCCGAGGCAAACTATAAAAAGCTTGTTCGGTTTTATTATGGCTTGTATCAAATATTTAGCAGAGTTTCGCATCCAATACATTTCATCCAGATGGGGACAACTGGTTCTGGTGGATTGGGCTTTGATATTCCTTTTACTCATGGAGACAAGATAGAAGATCTGCCAATTATTAACAAAGCGGCTTTTTCTGGTATCTCGACTGCAATGTTGACACTAATGTCTAGATCTTTCGGCCATAGAGTCAAGGTATCAGAGGTTAAGCCAGGCCTATCAATTTTTCGTAAAGACATAGTCAAAGAAAAATTTAATGGTAGTAATCTTATTCTTGTTGATGGTGGTGAAAGTGGTTTTTATACATATAATGAATTAGCGTTGCTCACAAACTACATGGGCTTCACAACAGTTGATACAATTATTGATAAAGTTATGAAAATTCTTGGTGGCGATAAAAGTTTTCACAATCATTGTGTTTATGACACTATTGGTAGCTTGAATGGTGCCATCATCAAACAAAATCACCTAGATCATTGGCGTTTAATCAAATACCTTAATATAATGAAGAGATTGTCCGGCAAAGACTACGTGATCGCTACTGGCAAACTTGGTCCGCCAAGTATTACTAGGGATTTGATTCTCGCATGCTTAAAAAAGGAAAATCCTGATCTGGATGAGGAATCTTTTGCTAAAATAATCAAAAAAGAGCCAAAAATCGTTAATACAATAAAATTGATAAAAAAGAATGACAATATTCTTTATGATTATTTAATATCTGAGTTGAATTATAACAATTATCTAAAAGTAACAACTGACGAAGATGAACCATGGAAAAATGTTAAATCTATACTGGAAAAGCAGAAATTAACTCCGATAACTTAATCCACATATTTTCTTTTGACAAAGGGTACAATCATAGCTAAAATGTATAAGTCCCAAATATTCATATAGTTTATTGCGGACCTAGTATATTTAGTAGTGCATTTACTTTGCTAGAAAGTGATGTGGCAACATCACAATAATTAATCAATCCTTCAGGACTGATTTTTATTTTGGGCAGATTCCGGCTGTTCTTGCCAATCCAACCATCTGGTTGTGTTTTCCGGTCGAACGCCACTGACTGTACTATTGCACAGACTTGTCAGCTGGGTGTTAGCACTTTTCTATCTCTCCTAAGCCAAACTTATTGCAAAAAAATTGCAATTTGGTTAGGAACAGCGGTCGGTTCATTATCTAACCGTTGATGACAAATCAGCGTGTTGAAGAAATATCAGCACGCTGATTTTTGTTTTTTGCCAGTGGTCGAAAAGGTTTAAATTATGGTATTTATATATTATGGAAGAAGAAACAAAAAATATTAAAAAAATAGCCGTAGTAAGCGCATGCTTGGTTGGCTTTCCTTGCCGATGGAATGGATCCGATAAAACAAACGAAGCGATGAAAAAGCTTTTTGAAGCAGGAAAAGTTGTTCCTATCTGTCCTGAGGTTTTGGCTGGTCTCGGCATACCAAGGGAACCCTGCGAAATAAAAAATATAGCTGGCAAAAGTTATGTTATAGACAAAAAAGGAAATAATTGCACAGGTACCTATAAAGAGGGGGCCGAAAAGGCGCTAGAGCTAGCGAATAAAATTGGAGCAACAAAGGCATATTTAAAAGCTGGTAGCCCAACTTGCGGTGCAGGAACAATCTACGACGGAACATTTACAAATTATAAAATAAAAGGAAACGGGCTCTTCGCTGAGCTATTAATTGAAAATAATATTGAAGTGGAAGAGATTAATTAAATAATATAAATATGATGAAAATAGACAAATATCTCGAAGCAAGGGGCGGTACCGCGCATATGATTAATGTTAACTGTGCCAAATGTGGCAAGAAAATATTGTTTTATCAAAAAGACGGCCCCGGCTGGCTTAAACGCTGTTATCTCAATCGAATCTTTGGAGTGGAAAAATGGGAAAATCTTCAACACAATTTGCTTCTAAAAAATCCCGCAGATCTACCTGATTTAATCTGTGATTGTGGGCATATTATTGGCACACCAATGATTCACAAGGATGGTAGATTGGCTTTTAAGCTTATCCGAGGCTCTTTCAAAAGACGAAGGTCAAGGAAAAAATAGACTAATAATATCTTCATTATAAGCGTTGACAATAAGAGGTAATATATATATTATATTTGTAATATACAAGAGGTGGTACAAAGCTTTAATAGGTCGTTCGCCATTTTCTTAATAACCAGTTGTTTAAAGAGCCTCCAGGTTCTTTTTTTGTAATAATCATCAAATTAGGAGAAACATGCAAGAGACTGGCTTTAACACAGATCGTTATATAAAGTTTCAGCTAAGGAAGATTGAGTCAACTGTTAAGAATCCTGGTAGTAAACTTTATATAGAGTTCGGCGGGAAGATAATACAAGATAAACATTCTGCTAGAGTTCTTCCCGGCTACAGGGAAGACGCGAAACTCGATATTTTAAAAGCAATATGTAAGGATGAAGGCGAAGCTATCTTTGTTGTTTCTGCTAGGGATATAAATCGTGGTCGCATAAGGGGAGATTATAAAATTACATACGATGACGAAACTTTAAGGACAATCGATGGTTTGAAAAGTCGAGGATTGAAAATTAAGCACGTTGTTTTTAGCCTGCTCAACAAAGGTGAAGAAATATCCGAAGCGATAATAAATTTAGAAAAAAAGTTAAATACAAAGGGAATAAAAACATATCATTTCCACGCTTTAGATGGGTATAATTCTATCGATTTTGATATAAATGAATTTCTTAAAAATCCATTTATAGAAACTAGCAAGAGAATAATTTGTATAGTAAGTCCAGGCGGAGGTAGCGGAAAATTTGGCATATGCTTGAACCAACTAT
Organism: uncultured Candidatus Saccharibacteria bacterium; assembly: GCA_964409395.1. Taxonomy (GTDB): domain Bacteria; phylum Patescibacteriota; class UBA1384; order XYA2-FULL-43-10; family 1-14-0-10-43-13; genus CAYPDD01. The sequence goes on from CAYPDD010000015.1 coordinate 5,336, forward strand.
TCTATGAAATGAAAAAGGGGATTTCTCCAAAATATCTGAAATTTGAGACATTCCCAGTTCACGATCTGCCACTAAATCATCCAATCAATCTAGCTTTTATGGCGGCATCGGCCGACTTCTATGACATAGTTATGCGAGATGAAAGGCATGGCAAGGCAACTTCATATAATAGAGATCTGGAAAATTACGAATCCCTGAATTTATTATCTAATTATTTCAAATCGGAGGCGAGATTTCTTCGCAAACTTACCTCCGCGACAAATATGGGAATAAACATGCTGTCTAAGGGCATAATAAATGAGGAAGTAATTCAAAAAGAAGCGGCTGCAGAAGTTGCTCGACGCTTAGTGAGATATAAATTTGAGGTAGAAGCTGGCAAAGAACATCCCTCAATTCTCGATAGAGTGAGAAAGATAATGTCGATGTTATGAAAAATAAGTTTGTTGTGTTTGAAGGAATAGATGGTGTTGGCAAAACAAGCCTTGCTAAAAATCTCAAGGCAATTCTTTTGGATATGGGTATTCCGACCATTATCTATGAAGAGGCTGAGGATAAGCATAAGGGTTTTAATATGCTAAAACCCTTTATTAAAAAAAATGTTTCAATAAACTCGAGCCTCTTTTTTTATTTAGCCTCATCAATCAATAAATCTGACATTGTTAAAGAGTTGTTAAAAACAACTTGGGTTATTGGTGATAGATATATCTATTCAACCTTGGCGTCACACTTCACCCGAGGAGCTAGTAGAGGCATTTTAGCACGACTAGATAAATTGCCGATATTGAAGCCAAACCACATTTTTCTGGTAAAAGCTAATGAGAAAACAAGAACTGCGAGGATTAAGGCTAGGCATGGGAATCATGAGGCCGATCGGATGAAAAAAATTAAAGATAATAATATCTGGCTTATGGAAAAAGAGCTCGAAAAATTATGTCCCATAACAGTTGATAATTCCAAAGACAATATAGATGAAGTGATGAAAAATATTATTAAAATAATTTTCCTCAAAAAATAGAATTATAGTAGAAAAATTTTGTTGCATTTTTGATTTTTTCTTTTTGTCTAGGTATAATAAAAAACAAGGAATACAGGATAGGCAACTTTAAATTCCGAAAAAGATGCAATTATATGTAATATATAAGATATAAAAGAATGCAAAATCACTTAATGAAACTTAATCCTGACTCTTTCGATAAAATTAAGAACGGCTCAAAGATTATCGAAGTAAGGCTGAATGATAGAAAGAGGAGAGAAATTAATGTTGGAGATACAATAATTTTTCTGAGAGAGCCAGAAAAGGTTGAAACTCTTGAAACATTCGTGATCGGCTTATTAAAGTTCAACAATTTTGAGGATTTAGTGAACGATTATTCGCCTGTCTGCTTTGGCTCGGATAGTAAGGGAGAGCTTCTGAGTGAAATTAGAAAATATTATTCAAAAGAACAAGAAAAACAATATGGAGTTCTTGGCATAAGAGTAAGTGTTAAATAATATAGCCCTATAAATGTAAAACGGCCAGCTAATCAATTAAGATCAGCTGGCCGTTAGTCATGCTACACTTTCTGCAGCTCGTATACGATCACTCCAAGAGCTTCTTTTTCCTTAGGAAAAATGCGCCTAATCTCGGTGAGTTGTTGTTCGGCTGATGCGTCGGGGTTGATTTTGCGATGATCTTCCTTGCTCATCATCTCAGCGAAAGACGAGTATTCAGTAACGCGGGTAACCAAGCACTCGCACTGGTAATCATTATTGAATCGGATGCGCATCCCTTTCTTGATGCTCCTCATGCTCGGGTACCCAACCCGAACTTCGATAGTCTTACGACCCGACTTTATCAAGTCGAAGTACTGTCGAAAGATGCGCATGTTGCGCACGTTGTCATTGCTCATGTCCGTGTTGCTCCTTTTAGCTTTAAGATCCTGATCACTTCCTGATAGGAATATGATCGATACATATGTCTTGGATGAGACAGGAATTGCTCAACCAACCATACGATTTGTTCTACATAGTCTGGGCTGCGCTGAGCAAATCTCTCCATGTCCAAAATCCATTCAGGTACCTGATCCATGCTTCCGTCATGCTGTTTGATTAGTGACTTTGAGAGTTTTGCACCTGTTTCTGTCACAATCTGGGGTGTGAAAATACGAACTGGAATCTGGGTGGGATTGTAGCCCATTACACCGAGGGCCCAGTCGACAGGTTGACAGCTAAAGACCCAATCACCACCTTTAACCATGACATATAGTTTGTTTGTATTATCACAACAGATTGATTCTTTAACCAGATTTCGATAAATCGTGTTCAAGTCAAGATATTCGCAATGCTTGCTGCTTGGTTCGACGATTACGGTATATTTACCATGATTGAGGCATATGCATTCAAAAACGGCTTTTTTCTCGTCGTGTTCGACCAGCACCGTTCGTTCTGCATATTTCTCAGCATAATTACATTCTGGACAAGGGATCCTGATACGTAGCACTCCCGAAGAAGGTGCTACACACCAGCGGATCTTTTCCGCAAACGATAATGACTTTAGAAAATTTAAGCGAAATTGTGGGTCTCGTTGTTGATCGGAATAGGTTTCGCTAACGAATTTTGTTTCGCTAATTTCTTGCAGTCTGCGAAAGAATGGAGTGTAATACAAGTCGATCAGTGAATCAAGTTCTGCTTTATCAAGAGCATGTCCGTAATCACGTTGGTATTGGTGACCACTGTTACTGGTTGCCATGTCATATGGTGCATTGTCTAGTGCACCGAAATGCACACTTGTGGGTATGCCAAATTTCTGTCTTGTTCGCTGGGCAAGAATAAAGCTTGCGCATTGAACAATGTATGTTCCAATATGTGGAACACCATTAATTTGGGTTCCAACAACAAATATGACTTCACTCGGCCGGCTCATTTCGAGCCTAGGTCGGAGTAAATCAAGAGAATCGGTCAGGCAATTTGCCAGCACGGTGTTGGGAGACGTTATAATCATTTCAGGAATCCTCCTACGATTCGAATGTCAGAGTCTCGACAATGCCAGCCACAGAATCAATCAATGCATTTTTGCTTGAAAGAAAATCAATGACATGCCTTGGCGAATACAAGTTCTGAATATAGCCAACTCGCCAATTCATCCATAAAGGTAGTGCCAGATCACAACTAAAATTATCACCTATGACAATTACATCATTGTGTGAACTTGCTATGTCTGCCAAAACCTTTTTGTATAACGGTCTATTCGTTGGCACATTCAGAATCGAGGGAATACTTGACTCAATTTGGTACTTCTTAGCCCCACCAATGAGTCGCACAATGTCATGGTTTAATCCAAGACGTTGTGATTCGATAAGCAAATTGTTAATCGCTGAGTTGCTCACAATGTAAATATCGGCTTTATGTGCCAATTCATACAGTAATGAGAAATCTAGCAGTGCTGATGCAGGGACTTTGCCATAGTTTTCCTTGAAGTGAGCAAGGATAATCGACCACGTCGAATCGTTGGTTATCGGATAGAAGCTAGTCAATGTCTCGGAAAGTAATCCAAACATATGGCTAAAATAATCTTCATCCAACGAAGCGATAAAACCGTTTTTTATCCATCCAGGAGAAGCAACACCACTCACAAGTTTCTCTCTGAAAGAGTTTGTCGCAAGAGGGAATTTATCCAAGACAGTTTCTACGGTTAAGTCGACTTTGCCTTCACAGGAGATAATAGTACCATCCCAATCAAAAACAACAGCTCTTTTCATAAGCTGCCACCTCCCTTGTTGATCCAACGATATATTACAATAAAATGATAATATAGTCAATAGTAAATGTTTGTCCCTTTTCATTTTTAAATATAATAATTTACATATTCTTATCAATATGATTTGCAATTGATAGTTTGCTAATTAGGGTATTGATTCTGATATAAAAAAACTTTATCATTATTTCAATGAAACAATTCTGGCAAAAATTGAAGCTCAAATTATCACTAGGCAAAAAGTGCGCCAAAAACAAAAACACGCAATAACGAAGGACCCTCTGGGGTCTTTTTTCGTATATTGAGCCCTTTGAAAATCTAGAACGGAGGTATCACTCAGATGAATGTAAAAGTAGGCATTCAAGATCGACAGTTTGTCGAAAACATTCAGAGTGAACCTCTGAATGTCCGTATTCCTCTTTACTTTGCTCTTATTGCAGCAATCTTACTGCATTTTGGCAAAGAAAGAAGAATCGGAGGACGCGCCGTTGAGCACCCCATGGTGGTTGCTGAACTGGC
>CAYPDD010000015.1:9687-10822 GCA_964409395.1 uncultured Candidatus Saccharibacteria bacterium
TAGACAGACTACATAATTTAGTCTGTCCGTATGGTGGCAGTCGCGAAAAGGAACTAAAAAAACTTGAGGAGACATTAAAATCTTTTCAGGCGATGTGTCGACTTTGTCGACGTTTTGTTCCAAAAGAACGTCTGGCCGATTACAACGAAAAGCTAGAGCAAGTAATTATGCTTGCCAAAGCTCGCAAACGCGAGCTTACCTCAACTACCGCATAGACCCTCTCCATTATGGATTGGGTCTATTGCTTTTTTATGATTAGAAAAATAAATAACTTTATGTTATAAAATACATATGAAACAAATTGCCAAAGCCTACAATCACGAAGAGTTTGAGGAAAAAATCTATCAGAGCTGGGAAGATGCCGGCTATTTTAAACCTGAGATAAATATGGGCGAAAAGCCTAAATACGATCGAGAAATTGATGGTAAACCATTTGTCATCTCTATGCCACCACCAAACGTTACCGGTAAATTGCACGTTGGTCATTCTCTGTTTGTGGCTTTGCAGGATATTATGGTGCGTTATCATCGCTTAAAGGGCGAACCAACTCTTTGGTTGCCTGGGACTGATCATGCTGGTATCGCAACTCAAACTGTTGTTGATAAAATGCTTAAGAAAAAAGGTATCGATAAGCGAGAGATTGGCCGAGAAAAATGTGTTGAAGAAGTTTGGAAGTGGCAGGAAGAGTACGGTGGGACTATTACCAAACAGCTTCGTCGTATGGGCGCTTCCTGCGATTGGTCTCGGGAGAGATTTACATTGGACGAAGGGTTGAATAAGTCTGTCCGCAAAGCTTTCGTTGATTTATATAATAAAGGATTAATATATCAGGGTCTTCGCGTCGTAAACTGGTGTCCTCGTTGCCATACGGCGATTGCCGATGACGAAGTTGAATATACAGAGCAAAAGTCAAAACTATATTGGATAAAATATGATCCTTTTGTGCTTGCGACTACTCGTCCTGAGACAAAATTGGGTGATACAGCGGTGGCAGTGAATCCTAAGGACAAGCGTTATGCCGACATGGTTGGCAAAAAATATATGATTCCTGGTGTTTTGGGCGAATTTGAGATCATAGTCGTTGCCGACAATGTGGTTGATCCTGAATTTGGCAGTGGTGCGGTCAAAGTAACCC
>CAYPDD010000015.1:10832-12376 GCA_964409395.1 uncultured Candidatus Saccharibacteria bacterium
GACTATGAAATCGCTCAGCGCCATAATCTACCAATGAAGCAGATAATCGATGAAAATGGCCGTATGATGCCAAATACCGGTAAGTATGCCGGCATGAAGACTGCGGAGGCGCGAGAGGCGATTGTTGAGGATATGCAAAAATTGGGATTAATCGACCACATAGACGAATATGATAATAGCCTGCCGACTTGTTACCGTTGCGGAGGCACAATTGAGCCTATTCCTTCGAAACAGTGGTTTGTGAAGATGAAAGGTCTAGCTAGTAGGGCGAAAAAAGTTGTAGAAGACGGGGAAATGGAAATTATTCCTGATCGATTTAAGAAAATGTATATTCACTGGATGGAAAATATCCGCGACTGGTGTATCTCTCGTCAGCTTTGGTGGGGACATCAGATTCCCGTATGGTATAAGGGTGATGAAATTTATTGTGGCATAGAAGCGCCTAAAGGTGAAGGCTGGACTCAAGATCTTGATGTGCTTGACACTTGGTTTTCTGCGGCTCTTTGGCCCTTTTCAACTCTCGGTTGGCCCCAAAAAACAAAAGATTTTGACTATTTTTATCCAACCTCAGTGATGGAGACGGGCTATGATATCCTACCTTTTTGGGTAGCAAGAATGGCCACTTTTGGCCTCGAATTCACTGATAAAGTACCGTTTGAGACGGTTTATTTCCATGGACTTGTTCGTGATGAAGAGAACCGCAAAATGAGCAAATCTCTCTGCAATGTCCTTGATCCCCTTGATATCATCCCAAAATACGGTACAGATGCGCTCAGAATGGCTCTAGTAGTTGGCTCTGCTCCAGGACAGGATTTGGCAGTAGGGGAGTCAAAAATTAAGGGCTATCGTAATTTTTCTAATAAAATTTGGAACGCTTCAAGATTTGTTCTTCTTCAGGTTTCAGGTGGAGATCTTCAAAGTGGCGAGATTGGCAGTGCCAGAGTGGAAAAATTAAACATAGATGAGTCAACTTTATCAAATGCGGATAAGGCAATATTAAAAGATCTCGAAAACGTTAAGGCATCAGTTACAGAAAAACTTGAGAAATTTCGTTTTTCTCAGGCTGGCGAGGAGTTATACGAATTTTTCTGGCACACTTTTTGCGATATTTACATCGAAAAAGCCAAAGAACAGTTGATGGCCGACAGCCGACAGGAGACAGCGGACAACACGAAGAAAATCCTTATCAAAGTTCTTTCAGAATCACTAATATTACTTCACCCTTTTGTGCCTTTTGTGACGGAGGCTGTGTGGCAGGAATTAAAGAATATTCATCCGGATTTTTCTGCGTCAATTATGATCGCAAAATGGCCCAAGTAACTCTGTGCTATTTTTGACAAAATGCCAAATATCGCCTAAGATAAATGTATTAAATCATTAAGGAGAGCAATGAATCACAATCTAAAAACTTTTCTATTTATACTCCTAGCCGTTTTTCTAGTTTCTGGCGGGCTTATTTTTATAAGTGCCAAATCAAAGAAAAGTGCCGATAGTAACACCGTCAGTCAAAATGAAAATGGCGGGGTAGCTGGCGCATCGACTCA
>CAYPDD010000016.1:0-11910 GCA_964409395.1 uncultured Candidatus Saccharibacteria bacterium
CGTTTAGTTTCTGAAATCTTGAGCTCAAATGGTTCAAGCTCGATGGCTGCAACTTGTGGCTCGACACTTGCTCTTATGGATGCTGGTGTTCCAATCAAAAAGCCAGTTTCTGGTATCGCGATGGGCTTGGTCACCAATGAAGATGCTTCTGAATATAAAGTTTTAATGGACCTTCAAGGATTGGAAGATTTCGCTGGCGATATGGACTTCAAGATCGCAGGAACTGCCGATGGTATTACTGCTATCCAGATGGATACCAAGATTAGCGGTTTGACTTATGATATTATCCGAGATACTTTCGCTATGGCGAAAAAAGGCCGAGCTGATATTTTGGCAGCTATGCTTGAAGTGATTCCAGAGCCACGAGCTAATATCTCTAAATATGCGCCAAAGATTGAGGCAATCAAAATAAATCCAGACAAAATCGGTGAATTGATTGGCCCAGGTGGCAAGAATATCAAGAAGTTAGTCGAAGAGTGTGGCGGTAAAGAGATTTGTAGCATCGACATCGAAGATGATGGTACTGTTATGATCTCCTCGATCGATCCAGCTATGGGTGAAAAAGCTATCTCGATGATCAAGTCGATGACTCGTGAAGTCAAAGTCGGAGAAATTCTAACTGGCGAGATTATCGATATCAAAAAAGATCGTATGACTGGAAAAGAGATTGGTGCAATTTTCGCAATTTCTCCAAAGCAAGACGGCATGATTCATATCTCTCAAATTGCTAATGAAAGAGTCGAAAAAGTTTCTGACAAGCTCAAAATTGGTCAAACGGTGACGGTTAAAGTCATCGAAGTTGATTCGATGAAGGGCCGAGTCTCCCTCTCAATCAAGGCAGTCGAACAAGAATAAGAGTTTTGACGATAGGAATACTAGATATAGAAAATACCTCCCTAAATAGGGAGGTATTTTCGTGCCAGAAGGTCTATCTTAACCGGATCGTAGTTGACAAATGGCACAATATCTGTTAAATTTAGATTAATAATAAATTTTGAACTCGAAAACATTACTGATTGCACTATTTGATTTATTCTCTATATTTTTTTGAATGGATGACTTAGATAAAACAAGAGAGCTACAAGAAATTCGAGAGGAAGTTTCCTCTTGTCTTAAATGTTCTCTCTGCAAAACAAGAATAAATGCCGTTCCTGGCGAGGGAAATTATAATACAGATGTAATGTTTATCGGCGAGGCTCCAGGCGCAAATGAAGATAAAGAGGGAATTCCTTTCTGTGGCGCCGCTGGTAAATTTCTCAACGAGATGCTCAGCGAAATTGGATTTGTCCGTGAAGATATTTTTATTACCAATACTGTGAAGTGCCGTCCACCGGAAAATCGTGATCCAGAAGATATCGAAAAAAGTGCCTGCCGACCATATTTAGAGCGACAAATTGCTCTGATTAAACCGAAGCTGATTGTGGCTCTTGGACGACATGCGGCCGCCTCTCTACTGCCAGGCCAGCCAAGCATCTCTAAAATTCATGGTCATGCCCTGAAGCGTTCAAACGGTATAATCTACCTCCCACTTTACCACCCTGCCGCCGCTCTGCACAATGGTGGATTGAGGCAGACTTTAAAGGACGACTTTTCCAAGATTCCGGCGATTCTTAAGAAAATAGAAGAGACAAAGCCAGTTCAGGAAGTAGAAGACAAATTAAAACAAGATAAATTAATATAAAAGAAAACAAACTATAAGGAAATTAATGCAAAATGAAATCAAGACCACCACTGGTGGCGAAAAAAGACAAAACGTACCTGTTCGAAACAATGTTCTCGACAAAGTGCTAAAAGATGACGGCGTCAGCTCTCGTTATCAGAGTAATAATAATGGTCAAAAAAGACCAGCTGACAGAAAAGAAGAGCCTCGTTATACGGCTCAGACTATGCCTAATACAAATCAGAAAAAAAATGAGGAGCCACGATTTACGGCTCAACAAGTTGATCCGGATGCTTACAAGTCAAAGTTCTTTTATGAACCTAAATTAAAAGTTATTCCTCTCGGTGGAGTTGAGGAAACCGGCGGGAAAAACTGTACGGTAATCGAATACAAAGATGATATCTTAGTTATCGATATGGGCTTTATGTTCCCAGATGAGAGCATGCCAGGCGTTGACTATGTTATCCCTGACGTTACATATCTCGAGCAAAACAAGAAAAAAATTAGAGGGTTGATCATCACTCATGGTCATCTGGACCATATCGGTGCTATCCCTTACGTGTATGAAAAAATTGGTTCGCCAACTATTTATTCCGCGCCTTTAACTCTCGGCTTGATTAAAAGTAAGCTCGAAGAATTTGGCCTTGATAAAGTTGTAAAGACCGCTTCAATCAATTGTGGCGTCGATATTTTACAGCTTGGTTGTTTTAAAGTTGAAAGTTTTAAAGTAAACCATAGTATTCCTCAAGCAATGGGTTTTGCTATTACAACTCCAGAGGGTGTAATCGTTAATACCGGTGACTTTAAATTTGACCATACTCCTGCTGACGGAAAGCCAGTTGATTTTTCAGCTATTGCCAAAATTGGTGACAAAAAACCAATTCTGTTGATGTCTGACTCGACTAATATCGAAAAACCAGGTGTCTCAATTTCAGAAAAGGTTTTGGAAGAGTCGCTTATGGCTGTGATGGAAAATGCGCCAAATAGACTTATCGTCTCCACCTTCTCGACTTTAATTGGTCGTATCCAACAGATTCTAAATGTTTCTAAGAAAATTGATCGCAAAGTCTGCTTTGTTGGTCGAAGTATGGTCACGACTGTTGAAATTGCTATCTCTTTGGAAGCGCTTATTATTCCAAAAGATACCATTATTGACGCTAAAGATTTAAATAAATATCCAGACAACAGAGTTGTTATTGTTTGTACTGGATCTCAGGGTGAGGATAATGCCGCTTTGACTCGTATTGCAACTGGCGAACATCGCCAAGTCAAAATGAAAAAAGGCGATCTCGTTATTCTTTCATCCTCTCCAATTCCAGGTAATGAACGTGCTGTTTCAGGGCTGATGGATAATCTCTTCCGCGCTGGTGCACAGGTTGTCTATCAAAAACTGATGGATGTCCATACCTCCGGTCATGCTAACCAGGAAGATTTGAAGTTAATGTTAGCTTTGATCAAACCTAAATACTTTATGCCAGTCCATGGCGAGCGTTTTAGATTGATGCTTCATACCCAAATTGCCCAAAGCATGGGAATCGTGGATGAAGAGCATTGTCTAGTCGCAGATGACGGCCAAACAATCGAATTTAGCAAAGGTAAGGGTGAGGTTACTAACAAACGTGTTCCTGCCTCCTACGTTATGGTTGATGGTCTAGGTGTGGGCGATGTCGGAAACATCGTTCTGCGAGACCGAAAAGCGATGGCCGAAGATGGTATCTTTGTTGTCATTGTGACTGTCGATCGCTCAACAAATCAAATAGTTACCTCTCCTGATATTATCTCTCGTGGATTTATCTATATGAGAGAGAGCGAAGATTTGGTTCATAAAGCACGAACTGAAGTGAAAAGAATATTCCTTAAATATACTGCCAGAGAAAAAGGCGGATCTAAGGTTGATTATTCAATAGCTAAACAAAAACTTCGAGATGAACTCAGCGAGTTTCTTTTCAGAGAAACTGAGAGAAAACCGATGGTTATACCTGTAATAATCGAAGTCTAATAGCTCAGAATTCAGGGTATAGAATATAGGAGAACACCACTTATTTATTAAGTGGTGTTTTTCGTTTTGATTTTGTTGCAACTTATCCTCGATTGACTTATAATTAATCTTAATAAGTGCTTTTCGCACAATTATTGTTAATGGACTCCTCCGGGAGGGGATAAAATGGGACGAAAAAGATTACATTCGAAGATAAAACCTAAGCAGAAATGGTATCAAAAAGACAATGGTTGGGGCGATTATGTTTTCGACTGGTCACTTGGCCTATCCTCAGAAACTTGGCGAACCATCTTCTCTCTTTTTGTTATGATTCTAGGCGTAATCATATTCCTTGGTTTTATTGGAAAGGCCGGTTTACTCGGCGAGTCTCTCTCTGATTTTATAAAAAACACATTTGGTACATTCGGGGCTTATGTTTTCGATTTTGTTTTTCTTTATCTCGGCATCATCCTTATCTGGCCAAAGAGAAAGTACCGAGTAGCTGAGTTCCTAGGTCTATTAATTTTAATAATTTCCTTGCCTTCATTCCTTCATCTTTTCATCCCTGAAGAAGTGGCTCTTGAGGCGGCTGAATTTGGAAGAAATGGCGGTCAAATAGGTTATCTTGTTTCGACCCCCTTGAGACAAGCTATTGGTTTGTTCCCAACTTTTCTACTATCCGTGGTGATGATCACAATCTCGCTTGTAATGATTTTTGACTTTTCCCTGCTAAAATTCTTAGGTTTGAATAAAAAAGAAGATGAGGATGAAGATGGTAAAGTAAATATAAATAATCGCAATGAGGCCAGAGTCTCTGTTTTTGTATCGGTGAAGAAAAAATTTGGATCTTTTGGCAAACCAAAAATAGATGAAAGTCGTGCTCAAGTTATCGAGGTTGCTGGAAATAACAGTCCTTCGCCGGTGGTCCGAAGAGATGTGGCTTGGCAATATCCACCGTTAGAGCTCTTGAAAGAGTTAGATGAGGTTGCAAATCCTGGTAATATTTATAAAAATGCTGAAGTGATTCAAAAATGCCTTGAGACGTTCGGTATTGAGGTCAGTCTGGGTGATGCTAATGTTGGTCCAACTGTAACTCAGTATACTATCAAGCCAAAACAGGGGGTCAAATTAAATCAAATAGTCGCAAGACAAAATGATCTTGCCCTTGCTCTCTCAGCAAAGTCAATCAGAATAGAGGCGCCAATCCCAGGGAAAGACGCTGTTGGTATAGAAATTCCAAATAAGGTTCCCGCAAAAGTTACTTTGAAGGAGATTCTCCAAGAGCCTAATTTTAAGGGTGTTAAGAGTAAGCTTGCTCTTGCTCTCGGTCGTGATGTTGCAGGGGACGCAGTTGCTATTGATTTGGAGAAAATGCCACATATGCTAATTGCTGGTTCGACTGGATCTGGCAAATCAGTTTGTATCAATTCTATTATTATCTCGCTCTTATTCAATAATTCACCGGCTGATCTACGCATCCTTTTGGTTGATCCGAAGCGAGTCGAGCTCACCGGCTACAACGATATTCCACATCTTCTAACTCCAGTCGTGATAGAAGTAGACAAAACAGTTGCTGCGCTTAAATGGGCGGTTTGGGAGATGGAAAGACGTTATAAAATGTTCTCAGAACTTGGTAAAAGAAACATTGTCGCTTATAATCAAGCACCAGGCGCTGAGGGTAAATTGCCATATATCGTTATCATTATTGATGAGTTAGCTGATCTGATGTCTACCTCTTCAAAAGAGGTTGAAGGTTCTATCGTCAGACTGGCACAGATGGCTCGAGCGACGGGGATGCATTTAATCATTGCTACTCAACGTCCTTCAGTTGATGTTTTGACTGGTTTAATTAAGGCCAATATTGCTTCTCGTATCGCCTTTGCGACTGCTTCTCAAGTTGATTCTCGTACAATTCTTGATATGTCCGGTTCTGAGAAATTGCTTGGTTTCGGTGATATGCTCTTTATGGCGGCTGGTATTAAACCAAAGCGTGTTCAGGGCTGTTTTGTTTCTGACCCGGAGATAGAGAAGATCACAGAATTCCTGAAGAATGAAGAGGGTCCAAACTATGATGAATCAATTCTTTCTTTTGGCGCAACTCGAGGTGGCGGTGTGGGTGGTACAAATGGGAGTGGAGAGGATGATTTATACAATGAAGCTATTGATACTGTTGTTGCTGCTGGCAAAGGCTCGGCTTCGCTTCTTCAACGACGTCTAAAGGTTGGATATGCTAGAGCCGCTAGATTATTGGATATCCTCGAAGAAAATGGCATCATTGGTCCTGCTGACGGTGCAAGGCCTAGAGATGTTCTTATCTCCGGTGCCGATTTAGGTTCATATAGCAATAATAATAGTAATAGTAATTATGTCAGCTCGTATGATAATACCGCCGATTATGTTGATGAAGATGATATAAAACGAGAGAACGGATAATATCGGGATGATTAGAGGATTTTCAACTAGAAAAATTGAAGGCCAGAAGACTTTAGGCGAACAGCTAAAATCGGTTCGAGAGTCTTTAGAGTTTTCGATTCAAGATGCCGAAAATGGCTCAAAGGTTCGAGCGCGATTTTTAATCAGTCTAGAGAGTGGCGATTGGACCAATCTTCCTACTCCTGTTTATGTTCGTGGATTTGTTTTAGCTTACGCAAAATTTCTTGGAATTGGTAAAGAGGAAATAATTCGATTATATGAAGCGGAATTATCGCTGAAGAAGACTCAAAATCCGAGTGAATTCAGCTATAAAAATAGTATCAAAGACGCAAAAGTGATTCTGACGCCAAAAGTTTTAGGGTATGCCCTCTTATCTACTTTTATCTTGATAATGTTTGGTTATATCTTTTATCAGGTGATGGATTTTGCCGGAAGCCCGAATCTTCAGGTATCTGCCCCAAGCAATAATCTTGTGCTTGAGACCGATTCAACCGATATCCGTGGTCTTACTGATAGCGACAATATCATTAGTATCAATAATGAAACAATTCCAGTAACTAACGACGGCCGTTTTTCGACCTCTCTTAAACTTCATCGTGGCGTCAATGTTGTCAAAGTAAAAGCCTTAAATAAGGCCAAAAAAGAGACAACCAACGTCATAACCATCGAATATAAACCAAAGACAGCGCTTATCGACTTGGAAAGAAACCAATAATTTGATTCTTAATTCTTAGTTTTTATTCAATTATTAATTTATAAATTTAAAATTAGAATTTGATTAGAAATTAGAAACTAGAAATTAGAAAAAAGGAATTTATGGCAAAAAAAGAAATAGTTGAAGAACCAAAAATAGATGGCAAAAATGAAGCGCTCAAATCGGCGCTGATGTCGATAGAGAAACAGTTCGGTCGGGGAGCAATAATGACTCTGACTGATAGTGCTTGGATGAAAGTCGATTCTATTTCAACAGGCTCATTCTCACTTGACCTTGCTCTTGGTATTGGCGGTTTGCCGAGAGGTAGAGTGACAGAAATATTCGGACCAGAGTCATCAGGCAAAACGACATTAGCAATTTCGACAATTGCTCAAGCCCAAAAAAGTGGCGGTCACTGTGCCTTTATCGATGCTGAGCATGCTTTTGATCCAGAATATGCTAAAAAAATCGGCGTAAATCTCGATCATCTTCTGATGTCACAGCCCGATAATGGTGAACAGGCTCTCGAGATCTGCGAAACGCTTGTCCGTTCAAACGCCCTTGATGTTATCGTTGTCGACTCTGTTGCTGCCTTGGTGCCTCGCGCTGAGATCGAAGGGGAAATGGGCGACAGTATGATGGGTGTACAGGCCAGATTGATGTCTCAAGCACTACGAAAATTGACCGGTGCAGTTTCAAAGTCAAAAACAGTTTTGATTTTTATCAACCAGATAAGAATGAAAATAGGTGTTATGTTCGGCAATCCCGAAACAACTACTGGTGGCAATGCTCTTAAATTCTATTCATCTGTTCGTTTGGATATTCGTCGCAAGGCTGCTCTGAAAAAGGGTGAAGAGAGCGTTGGTAACAATGTCCAAGTCAAGGTCGTCAAAAACAAAGTCGCCGCTCCTTTCAAGACGGCTGAATTTGATATTATGTTTGGCAGCGGTATCGATTTTGAGGGTGAAATTATTGATTCTGGTGTTAAATTTGGCGTTGTTGACAGAGCTGGATCTTGGTTGTCATACAACGAAGAGAAACTTGGTCAGGGCAAAGAGGGTGCTAGAAGTTTCCTAAAGAAAAATCCAAAAATTACTGAAGAGATAAAGAAAAAAATAATAGCCAAAGTGGCCTCTGATAAAGTTGAAGCCGATAAACAAGATTAGTTTATAAAATATTGTAAGCAAGTATGAAAAAAACCCCGCTTCAGTATGCCTTAGATCTGGTGGCCCTTAGAGATAGAACTGAGTTCGAAATCAGAAAAAAAATGGCGGAAAAAAAGTTCCCAGAAGAGGAAATCATCAAAACAATTGATTGGCTAAAAGACAAAAGATTCATTGATGATGAAAGATTTGTCGACAATTATATTAAGGCCCAATGTTCTGCTGGGCGCAATGGTTGCTATAAGATTAAATTCAAATTAAACTCTTTGGGCATTAATAAAGAATTAATTGAAAAATATTTTAGTGAAGTTGACTCTGACGATGAGAAGGGTCGGGCGAGAGAACTAGCTGATCGATGGATCATAAAAAACGAGAATAAAGATAAAAAGTATGAAAAGTTAGGAAGATTTCTTATCTCAAGGGGGTTTGGAATTGAAGTTGTGCAATCAACACTTGGGGAGGTTCTCAAGGGCCAGCAGTATTAATTTGTAAATTATCAGGAGGGGTGATGTTTGAAAAGAAGAAGAGTCAAAAACTAAAGTATATTTTGTGGTTTAAGGAAATTCACAAAGATGATATTCCTCATGTCGGTGGTAAGGGGGCTAATCTTGGAGAGCTAACAAATCACAAAATTCCTGTTCCTAATGGTTTCTGTGTCACCTCGGAGGCCTTTTTTTACTATCTAGAGGAAACTGGCGCCAAAGCTCATATCACAAGACTTCTAAAAGGTCTAAATCCCGAAGATAATAAAAAATTAAATCAAGTTTCAAGGACGATTAAGAAACTTATTCTCGAGACAAAACTGCCAAAAGACTTAGCCGATGAAATAAAGGTTGCTTATCGCAATTTGGGTGGTTTTCCTGTTGCAGTAAGATCATCAGCAACGGCTGAGGATCTGCCAGAGGCTTCCTTTGCTGGTCAACAGGCTACCTTTCTGAACACTATTGGTGCTGATAATGTCGTCTCCGCGACTATCAAGTGCTACGCCTCTCTGTTCGAAGCAAGAGCAATCTATTACCGAATTATCAATAAATTTGATCATATGAAAGTTGGTTTGTCAGCTGTTGTTCAAAACATGATTCAATCTGATAAGTCAGGTATTCTTTTCACGGTTGACCCTGTTACAGAGAACAAAGATAATATTGTGATTGAGGCTGGTTATGGTCTTGGCGAAGCGATAGTCTCTGGTTCAGTTACGCCGGATCGTTATATTGTTGATAAAAATACTTTTGAAATTATTGAAAAAGAGATTAATAAACAGACTTGGAAAATTATTCATGCCAAAAATGGTGGTGATCGTCACGCTTCAGTCGAAGCAAAATTTCAGGAAAAACAAAAAATTACTGACGAAGAGATAATAAAGTTAGCTAAGACTGGCAAAAACATCGAAGATCATTATGGTAAACCTCAAGATACCGAATGGGCGATAGAAAACGGCTCCATCTACTTTGTTCAATCGAGACCAATAACCACAATCGGCAATAAGGCGAAAGTCGATGATGCGGCTGAAAAAGCCAATGAGCCTGTCGCTGCTAATGAAGAAGTCATTTTAACTGGCGCTGCTGCCTCTCTCGGCATGGCAGCTGGTCCGGTCAAGATTATTCATAAACCAACTGAAATCGATAAAATAAATGAGGGCGATGTTTTGGTGACTGAGATGACTACACCAGATTTTGTTCCTGCTATGAGAAAAGCCAAAGCGATTATTACTGATACTGGTGGCAGAACCTGTCACGCAGCTATTGTTTCACGTGAGCTTGGTATTCCTTGCGTTGTCGGTACTGGTACGGCAACTCATGTACTTACAAATGGCCAGATTGTGACTGTCGATGGCGCAAAAGGTAAAGTTTACAAAGGCAAAATTGCTATTAAGCCCGCTGATGTTGCACCAGTTGCTGGCCAGATGTCAGGCTCAATGTTGGCTGAAGAGATTCCTGTTACTGGTACAAAAGTTTATGTTAACCTTGGTGAACCACATTTAGCCGAGCAGGTTGCCAAGATGCCAGTTGATGGCGTCGGCTTACTTCGAGCTGAATTTATGATCGCTGGCTTAGGCGAACATCCAAAAGCGATGGTCAAAGATGGCCGTGGACAGGATTTTGTCAAAGCTATTGCTGATGGTTGCAAGACAATCTGTGAAGCATTCTCACCAAGACCGGTTGTCTATAGAGCTTCAGATTTCAAGACAAACGAATATCGTGGATTAAAGGGCGGAGAAGAGTTTGAGCCAGTTGAGGATAATCCGATGATTGGCTATCGTGGCGCTTCTAGATACATCGCCGAGCCTGAGATGTTTGCCCTTGAACTTCAAGCGCTGAAGAAAGTTCGAGAAGAATACAACCTTAAAAACCTTTGGATTATGATTCCCTTTGTTCGTACGGTTTCACAGATGGCTGAATGTATGAAGATGATTGAAGCTTCTGGCCTAAGACAGGGCCCAGATTTCAAAATTTGGATGATGTGTGAAGTCCCTTCAAACGTTATCTTGCTCGATAAATTCCTCGATCTTGGTATAGATGGTATCTCCATCGGCTCAAACGATTTAACCCAGTTAACCCTTGGCGTTGATCGTGATAATCAAACACTCGCTCTGACTTTTGATGAGAGAGATGAGGCTATTAGACTATCGATTGAATATGTCATCAAAACTTGCCGAAAAAGAAATGTGACCTGTTCGATTTGTGGCCAAGCCCCAAGTGTGTACCCTGAAATTACTGAGATGATGGTCAAAGCGGGGACAACTAGCGTTTCAGTCACTCCTGACGTCATTGTCCAGACCAGAAAACTAATTGCCTCAGTTGAGAAGAGATTGTTACTATCAAATATTATAGACAGATAAAAAAGGTATTTATGGACGAGACGGAAAACACTCAGGTTTCAATTAAAAATCTAGGTTTAAAGCCAATTTCATTTTGGCTTGCGATGATTGGTTTCGCCATTTGCAATTATGTTATATTTTATTATTTGACGAATTCAATCGTTTCTTTTTTGTTCAAAATCGATGGCGGAGCTGGTTTACTGATAGTAATGTTCTATGGTTATTATTCAATACTTATTTTGTTGATTTTATCGGCTTTGATGGCGCTTTTAGTCAAAAGTATCCTGAAAAATAATCTTATAGGAGTAAAGGCTTCTTATCTACTGGTATTCATCTTTTTATCTATTTCTTGTGGAATTATAGCCTATTCTCATGTTGCTTCTATTAAATATTATAACCATTTAATTACGGAGAAAAAAATCTCTAACACATTACAAACATACGGAGAACATGAGGTTACAAGCGATCGACAGGTTGTAAACACTGGTTTTACTGCAATTAGATCTTCTTTGCCTTTAAGCGGTATATTTTTCTGGATTGGTTATGACGACTCTGAATTATCTAGCGGGAATAGAGATAATCTGGTCATTTTGAGAGTTTCAAACGGAAAATATATAAAGGAAAAGATCGTAAATAATGCAACATCAGCGGTTATGACTGCGAATAACAAAATTTACTTTGTAAAAAATAATTTGTTTGAATATGATCTTGCAACCAAACAACAAAAAACCATTTTGACTAATGTAGGTGACATCAAAAGTGAATATCAAGGCAAAATAGTATTAACTTATACAAACAAGCCATTCGTTTATGATACCTCAACAGGGCAATTAGAGGATATTTCAAGCGATATAGCCAACATAGCGTCAGATTATGTTTATTGTAATGGCAGATACATTTATTCTGGGTTAAATAGATATGATATTAATAGCCATATCAAAAAAGATATTGCAGTAACTGAAAGTGAAAAATATTTTAGAGTGATTGCTTCAAACGATTATTATAGTGCTTATACAATTTTTGATGACAATGGAACAAGTTCGTCTTTCAAAATAATCAAAAATATTGATAACTCAGCGGTATTCTCAGAAGAAATCTCAGGAACTCCAAATTATTCAGAAAAAGCCAAATTTATAGATAACACTTTATATGTGACCGTAAGAG
>CAYPDD010000017.1:0-963 GCA_964409395.1 uncultured Candidatus Saccharibacteria bacterium
AATGTTCAAGAAACAACTTGAGCAGGGTCAAGCTGGTGATAATGTAGGTCTTCTTCTTCGTGGCATCGAACGTGATGACATCGAGAGAGGTCAAGTTCTTGCAAAACCAGGTTCAATTACTCCTCATACTGAATTCGAAGCAAACATTTATGCTTTGACAAAAGAGGAAGGTGGCCGACACACTCCATTCTTCAAAGGTTACAAACCACAATTCTATATCAGAACAACTGATGTTACTGGCGATATCGAATTTGAGCAAGAGATGATTATGCCTGGCGATAATGCTGCTGTTAAGGTTAAACTTATTCAGCCAATCGCTATGGACGAAGGTTTGAAATTCGCTATCCGTGAAGGTGGCCGAACTGTTGGTGCCGGAGTAGTAACAAAAATTTTAAAATAGTATTAAGCTATCGTCCAAAGGACGACCAGCCTCTGGCTGGAGCAGTGAGAAATAATAAAAATGTCAGCAGAAAAGTCCGTAGTAAGACAAAAAATTAGAATTCGCCTAAAGGCTTATGATCATCGAATTATCGATAAATCAGCCCAGCAAATTATTGAAACCGCAGTCCGTTCAGGAGCTGCAGTAGCTGGACCTATCCCATTGCCTACTGAGAAGAGCAAGATTACAGTTCTTAAGTCTCCTCATGTATACAAAGATGCTAGAGAGCAGTTTGAGATGAGAACTCACAAGAGACTTATCGACATTCTAAACCCAACCTCAAAGACTATTGATAATCTGATGAGTTTGGATCTGCCTCATGGTGTTGATATCGAAATAAAGATGTAAACGCCCCTTAGGTGCCCCTTACCAATTACGAATTTTACTTATATACGAATAACGGAAGAGACCTCACAATCCGTTATTCGCTATTAGTCCGATTCGCCATTTGTATGGCGGTTGACTTTCCAAGTCAAATGTAGTAAATTTATACTGTTGTTTGAATAAAACTCAGTAAACAAGTC
>CAYPDD010000017.1:973-7108 GCA_964409395.1 uncultured Candidatus Saccharibacteria bacterium
ACGGATGGATCTACGACCATTATAGTTTTGTAGCAATTTGTAATTATAAATATCGTATGAAATTCATTTTAGGTCAAAAATTAGGAATGTCACGAGTCTTCGATGCAGAAGGCAGAAGTATTGCTGTTAACAAGATTAAAGCATTACCTTGCTCTGTGTCCGCTTTGAAAACAGCTGATAAGGACGGCTATGTTGCAGTTCAGATTAAAGCAGTCAAAGTTGTCGGTGAAAAAGAACGAGAAGTAAAGACATGCGAGTTTAAGGCTCAGGGTGAGTTCAAAAAAGGCGATAAGATTACACTTGATCAGTTCGAAATTGGCGAAAAAGTTACTGTGACTGGCACAAGCAAAGGTAAAGGATTTGCTGGCACAATTAAACGTCACGGCTTCCATAGAGGTCCTGAATCTCATGGTGGTAATAATGTTCGTGAACCAGGTTCAATCGGTGGCGGTTATCCTCAAAGAGTTGTAAAGGGTCGTAGAATGGCCGGACACATGGGCGACGAAACTATCACAGTAAAAAATCTTAAAGTTGTTGATATCGATAAAGACATCATATTAGTTTCAGGTGCTATTCCAGGTTCCAACAGATCAATTTTAAAGATATACACTTTAGTTTAATAGAAATAAATAAATATTACATATGAAGATAGAAGTTTTAAATCAATCGGGCGAAAAAGTAAAAGATTTGCAATTAAGCAATATTTTTGACGTCCAGCTTTCCCCTGAAGCTTTGGCTTTGTATGTAAATTATTTACGAAATTCTTTACGTGGTGCAGTTGCTAACTCCAAAGACAGAAGTGAAGTTTCTGGTGGTGGCAAGAAACCATACAAACAAAAAGGTACCGGCCGAGCTCGACAGGGCTCTTCTCGATCACCAATTTGGGTTGGTGGTGGTGTAACTTTCGGTCCAACCAATGATCGTAATTTCAAGACAAAAATTAACAAATCTCAGAAGAGAAATGTTATTATGGGCATCTTCGGTGAAGCTTTCAGACAGAATAAGGCAGTTGTTGTTGACACATTGGCTCTTAAAACTCCAAAAACAAAAGAAGCTGTCTCTATCCTAAATTCAGTCAAAGTAGAAGGAAAAATTTCTGTTATTCTAAATGATACAGATACCAACGCCGATATGTCCTTTAGAAACCTTGATGGTGTTAGCATGATGATTTCAAATAGACTCAACGTTATTGATTTAATTTCTGCTGACAAGATGGTCTTTTCAATTGATTCATTAAATAAACTAGAAGAAATTTTTAGCAAGAAATAGTATGGACACAAATATTTTAAAAAGAGCATTAGTATCAGAAAAAAGCTTCGCTAAAGCCACCGAAGGTAAATTTACCTTTGTAGTTGCTAAAACAGCCACTAAAGCAACAGTGACTCAATCTATCGAAGAGCTTTTTGATGTTAACGTCCTTTCTATTAATATTGCAAATATTATCGGTAAGGTAAAAAGATCAAAAAAAGGACTTGGCAAGAGGTCTGATTACAAAAAGGCAACTGTTACTTTGAAAAAGGGACAGAAAATAGACCTTTTCGAAATCGAAAAGCCTGAGGAAAAAGAAAAAAGCAAGAAAAAAGCTGAGAAGGTAGAGGAAAAAGTCTCTTCTGACACAACTGTAAAAGTTAGAGAAAAGAAAAAATAACACCATCAATTGTAAAATAATAAAATAATAAAATTGTAAAATAGTAAGTATATATTATGCCAATAAGAAAAGTAAAACCTACAAGCAACGCCAGAAGACAATTGTCTTATCAGATTTTCGATGTAGATAAAGTCGAATCAGAGAAGTCACTCACTTTTGGTGTTAAACGTACTTCCGGTCGAAATCATGCCGGTCAACTTGTTGTTATGCATAAAGGTGGCGGAGTCAAGAGAAAATATCGTATTATCGATTTTTCATTGGCAAGCTATGTCGGCCAAACCGCAACAGTTGAAAGCGTTCAGTATGACCCAAATCGTTCTGCTAATATTGCTTTGATTGCTTTCAATGACGAATCAAAAGTTTATATTATTGCTCCTGATGGTTTAAAAAAGGGTGTTTCAATCACTTGTGATGAAAAAACTGCACCAAAAGTTGGCAACAGAATGAAATTAAAGAATATTCCACTTTCAACTCAGATACACAATGTCGAGCTAACAGCCGGCAAAGGTGGTCAGATTTGTCGAAGTGCTGGTAGCTTTGCGACACTTCTTGGTGTTGATGGTAGATACGCACAGGTAAGACTTGCTTCTGGCGAAGTCAGAAGAATCTTGTCTGAAAATTTTGCTTCTATTAGTATTGTTTCAAATATAGATCATTCAAAAGTTATATTAGGTAAAGCTGGTCGAGTCCGACATATGGGTATTAAGCCAACAGTTCTCGGTAAATCAAAGAATCCTGTTGACCATCCTCATGGTGGTGGTGAAGGTCATACTTCAATTGGTTTGAAGTATCCTAAAACTCCTTGGGGCGCACCTGCATTGGGCCGAAGAACAAGAAACAAAAAGAAAACCAGTCAGAAATTAATCTTGTCACGGAGAAAGAAATAATGTCACGATCACTCAAAAAAGGACCTTTTGTAGATGAAAAACTCTTAATGAAGGTTCAAAAAGCAGAAAAATCTGGCGATAAAAAACCAATTAGAACTTGGGCAAGATGTTCCACAATTATCCCTGAGATGGTTGGTATGACATTTGCTGTTCACAATGGCAAGGATCACATCCCTGTTTTTATCCTTGAGGAAATGGTCGGACACAAACTTGGCGAATTTTCTCCAACAAGAAAATTCAGAAGTCACGGTGGCAAGATGGCTAAAGAGCAAGCCAAGGGTGCTAAGTAATAGCTTATAGAGAGAACAAAATGGAATTCAAAGTAAAAAGTTTATATTTAAAAATTTCTCCTCGCAAGATGAGACCTGTTTTACACGGTCTACGAAACATGACTGCTCTTGAGGCGAAAAACACTTTAGCTTTCACCAACAGAAAAGCTGCTGGATTTTTGCATAGTTTAGTTGGTTCAGGAATTGCCGTTGCTAAAGAAAATTATTTTGAAGCTACTGAAGTTAAGGTAAAAGATATATTCTGTGATGAAGGCCCAAGATTAAAGAGAATTCAGCCATGGTCAAAAGGCCAGGCTCGTCGAATTACAAAACGGATGTGCCACGTTACCTTAGTTTTAGAAGGCCAAGACAAAATTAAAGAAGTCAAAAAACCAGACGTTGATATTAAAAAGAGCGAGGAAAAGAAATAATGGGACAAAAAGTTAACCCAAAATCTATTCGCCTGAAAATTAATGAATTATGGCAATCAAGATGGTATAGCAAGCAGTCTTACAGAGACAATCTTATTTCTGATGTTAAAATCAGAAGAGCTTTAGAAAAAAGGCTCAAAGAAGCTGCTATCTCTGAGATTATTATCAATCGTGATTCGAATAAAGTCACAATTGATATCCATACTGGTCGCCCTGGTATCGTCATTGGACGAGGTGGCGCTGGCGCTGAAGAATTAAAGAAATTCCTTGCGACTTTTGTTACTGACAAAATCCAGATTAATATTATCGAGGTTAAAAAGCCTGATGTTGATGCTGCTATCGTAGCTCAAGCAATTGCTTCTCAATTAGAGAAACGAGTTCCTTTCAAAAGAGCGATGAAGCAAGTTATCGACAGAGCTAAGACCGGTGGCGCCAAAGGTATCAAAGTTCAGGTTTCTGGTCGTCTAAATGGAGCAGAAATTGCTCGAGACGAGAAAATAAGTTTTGGTACTGTACCACTTTCTACTTTTAAAAGTGATATTGACTATAAATATCTTACAGCACTGACAACCTATGGTATTATCGGCGTAAAAGTTTGGATATACAAAGGCGAAAGAATGTTATCAGATGAAGACTTCGCGAAATAATTAGAAATAAAGAAAATAGGAAACACATATGTTAATGCCAAAGAAAATGAAATATCGAAAACAGCAAAGAGGCCGAATGACCGGTATTGCTAGTCGTGGAAACGATTTTGCTTTTGGCAAATATGCTATTAAATCGCTTGAACCAGGCTGGATTTCCGCACGTTCTATCGAGTCAGCACGTCGTGCTATGACTAGATATTGCAAAAAAGGTGGTCAAATCTGGATTAGAATCTTTCCTGATAAACCAGTTACTATGACTTCTCCTGAAGTGCCAATGGGTTCAGGCAAAGGCGCAGTTGATCATTTCATCGCAGTTATAAAACCGGGAAGAATTCTTTTCGAAATGGACGGCGTTGAACATGCAATTGCAAAAGAAGCCATGAGACTTGCGATGTATAAGCTTCCTGTAAAAACAAAGTTTATCAGCAAGGATGAGGAATAATATGAAAAATATTGAAGAATTAAAAAGCTTAAGAAGTCTTGATATGCCAAAGCTCGAAAAAGAGCTTAACGATTCGAAAAGAAAACTTTTAGAGGAAAATCTTAAAGTTAAAGTAGGCAAGCTTGATAACTATTCACTGATTTCGAAAAGCCGAAAAAGAGTTGCTCGAATCAGCACAATAATTAATGAAAAAATGGGGAACGAATAATGACTAAAGAGTCAATAAAAGTTAAAAAAGGTGTTATTGTTTCAGATAAGATGGATAAAACCGTCGTAGTTCAGATTGACCGAATCAAAACACACCCTATTTATAAGAAAAAATTTGTTATGAGTCAGAAATTTAAAGCTCATGATGAAAAAAATGAGTACAAAACTGGTGATCTTGTTGAGATTACTGAGACAAGACCAATTTCTGGTGATAAGAAATTTAAAGTTTTGAGAAAGGTTGTTTAATGATACAGCCAGGAACAAGATTAAAAGTTGCTGATAATACCGGCGCAAAAGAGATCGAATGTATCACAGTTTTGGGACGAGCCAATAGATGTGGCGCCAAAGTTGGTGATATCATCTCCGCTTCTGTCAAAGACGCTATTCCTCGTGGCACTGTCAAGAGGAAAGAAGTTGTCAGAGCTGTTATCGTCAGAACAAAAAAAGCAATTTCAAGAGAAGACGGTTCATATATTAGCTTCAGCGAAAATGCTGCTGTTATTATTGACACAGAGAGCAAAGAGCCAAGAGGTACCCGTATTTTTGGTCCAATCCCACGTGAATTACGTGCTGGATATATGAAGATCATTTCATTAGCACCAGAAGTACTTTAATTAGTCATATTAGAAATTTATAAATTCAAAGCCAAATCATGAAAATAAAGAAAAACGACAGTGTAGCAATCATCACAGGAAAAGACAAAGGAAAGTCCGGTATTGTTGAACGCGTATTTCCTAAAGAAGACAGACTTATTGTCAAGGGAATTGCAATTGCCAAAAAACATATTAAACCTTCAAAGAAGGCGCCTCAGGGTGGCATTATTGAGATTAACCAAAAGATTAATGTCTCAAACGTCATGATGGTGTGTCCTGCTTGCGGTAAATTATCAAAGATTGCCTATAAAATTGGCGAAAAGGGCAAAACAAGAGTTTGTAAGAAATGTAATCAAAGCCTAGAAGGTGGGAATCAATAATGGATAAATTGCTAAAACAATTCAAAGAAAATATCATTAAAGATATTCAATCTACTCTGAAAAAGAAGAACATATTTGAGGTTCCTCAGATAGAAAAAGTCATTGTCTCAACAGGCACTGGAGATTTTAAGGATGACAAAAATGCAATCGAAAAAATTGCCAAAGAGATTGCAAAAATTACCGGCCAAAAGGCAAATGTTAATCTTTCAAGAAAAGCCGTTTCTGCTTTCAAACTTAGAGTCGGACAACCAGTTGGGTTGACTGTTACTCTTCGAGGAGAAAGAATGTACGATTTTATCAATCGATTGGTTAATATCGCCCTTCCGCGAGTAAGAGATTTCCGAGGATTAAAAGTTACCTCTTTTGACAATCAGGGAAATTATTCGATCGGTCTTAGGGATTATTCAATTTTCCCGGAGATTAGATATGAAGATATTACAGTCAATTTCGGTTTGGAAATTTGCATCAAAACCACCGCTACTAATAAAGAGGATGCAAAAGTTCTACTTCAGAAGCTTGGATTCCCATTTGAAAAGGGAATTAAATAAGGAAACAATATGGCAAAAACATCAATGATTGTAAAAGCAAATAGAAAACCAAAATATTCAACACGTGTTATCAGGCGCTGCAA
>CAYPDD010000017.1:7118-8548 GCA_964409395.1 uncultured Candidatus Saccharibacteria bacterium
TGGTCGAAAGCATGCTTATATCAGGAAGTTTGGTATGTGTAGAATTTGCTTCAGAGAGCTCGCCTCAAAAGGTGAAATCCCCGGAGTAGTTAAATCAAGCTGGTAATTTTTAAGGATTAAGGCAAACAATGGATCAAATCGCAGACCTAATAACTAGAATCAAAAACACTTCAATGGCTGGAAAGTACGAGATTAATATCTCACACTCAAAAGTTAAAGAGGCTATTTTGAACATCTTTAAAAATGAAGGCTTTATTACCTCTGTTGAGTTTTCTGAAGAAGAAGGCAAAAAGTCAATCAAAGCAGTAATCTCACAGTCAAAAACTCCTTCTCATTTGAAGCAGTTGAGCAAGCCAGGACGACGAGTTTACGTTAAAAATAAAGAAATCCCAGTTCCACTTAGAGGCCTCGGCACAGTAATAGTCTCGACATCAGTCGGAATTGTGACTGGAAAAATTGCCAGAAGAAGCGGTCTAGGCGGAGAATTAATCTGTGAGATCTGGTAAACAATAAGCAAATAAGGTAATTATGAGTAAAATAGGCAAAAGACCAATTAAAATTTCAGAAGGCACAACTGTCAATTTCGAAGATAGTAAGATTTTGGTATCGGCTGGAGCAAAGAAGCTTGAGCTTGAGATTCCAAGAGAAATTACTGTTAAAGTCGAAGACGGTAACATTATCGTTTCAAGAATAAATGATACAAAGCCTGCTAAAGAAAAGCACGGGCTTATCGCTCGTCTTATCGGCAATATGGTAACTGGTGTTTCAAACGGTTTTACAAAAGAACTTACTTTTTTGGGTACTGGATATAGAGTAGCAGTACAGGGAAATGAGATATTGTTGAATATGGGATATTCACACGAAATCAAACTAGCTATTCCAGAAGGTCTAGAAGTCAAAGTCGTAAAAAACTCCATATCAATTTCAGGTATAGACAAGGCCAAGATTGGACAATTCGCAGCTATCGTTCGAGAAGTTCGTCCACCTGAGGTTTACAAAGGCAAAGGTATTAAATATAAAGAAGAGCATATCAGACGTAAAGCTGGTAAAACTGCTGCTTCTAAATAAATTAGGATTATAGAATGGCAAAAACAGAAAAAATTTATGGGACAAGCAAGAAACCTCGAGTTTCAGTTTTCCGCTCAAATAAATATATCAGCGCACAAGTTATTGATGACGAGAATGGCGTAACTATTTTGTCGAAAAGTTCGAAGGAAATAGATGCGAAAGGTACTGCTATCGAAAAGTCATTCAAGGCTGGTGAAATGTTGGGTGAAGCCATGAAAGATAAAAAAATTGTTGAGATTACTTTTGACAGAAATACCTATCGTTATCACGGTCGGGTAAAATCTCTCGCCGAAGGTATTCGAAAAGCCGGCATTAAGTTTTAATAAGGAAAAAAATGTCTGACAAACCAGAAGAAAAAGTAG
>CAYPDD010000017.1:8558-11169 GCA_964409395.1 uncultured Candidatus Saccharibacteria bacterium
TTCACGATGAAAAAAGAGAAGCTCCAGAGTTTGAGGAGCGTGTTATTGAAGTTCGTCGTGTTGCTCGAACCGTAAAAGGTGGTCGACGCATCAGATTTAGAGCTTTAATTGTGATTGGCAATAGAAAAGGTAAAATCGGTATGGGTCTTGGAAAATCTACTGATGTTTCTGAAGCTGTTAGAAAAGCTGTTACTCAAGCCAAGAAAAACCTTGTTATCGTCCCAATCATAAACGGCACTATTCCTTACGAAGTTACAGTGAAACATGGTTCAGCCGTTGTTATGCTAAAACCGGCTACCAGTGGTACATCTATCGTTGCTGGCGGAGCAGTTCGCGCAGTAGCTGATTTGGCTGGTATTACAGATCTTCTTTCCAAAATGCTTGGTAGCGCAAGTAAGGTAAATAATATTATTGCCACAATCAAAGCATTATCAACTTTCAATTCTGCATATACTGAAAGAATTAGAGAATTTTCTGAAAATGAAAAAGCTAAAGCTACAGCTACTCCGGTAGTTGAAGCAGCCCCTGAAGTAAAAGTTATTGTTGAAGAAAAAGTTGAGAAAAAGCCAAAAGCAGCAGTTAAAAAAGCCGCTAAGAAAAGTATGAAATAATAGCGGATATAAGGAACAAACATGGAATTAGTATCAATAAAATCAAAGAATAAGAAAAGAATTGGTCGCGGTTTATCTGCTGGCCAAGGAAAAACTGCTGGTCGCGGTACCAAAGGTCAGAAATCACGAAGTGGCTATAATTTGCCAAGAAAATTTGAGGGTGGTCAAACACCTCTTTCAATGAGATTAGCTAAATTGCCTGGATTCAAATCTATCCACAAAAAAGCTGATATCATTTCCCTTGATCAAATTTCAGCCAATTATAAAGACGGCGAGATTGTCTCCCTGAAAACTTTGTCTGATAAAAAACTTATTCAGACTAAAGTCAGAAGAGTAAAAATCTTGAACAATGGTGAATTGACGGTCTCTGTCACTTTTGATGATGTCAAAGTCTCAAAAAATGTTGCAGAAGTTTCGAAGCCTGTGGCAAAAGTTGAAAAAGTTGCAGTTGCTAAAGAAGTTGAGCCAGTCGAAAAGAAACCAGCCAAAGTAAAAACTGAAACAAAGAAAAAATAGTTATCTATATTGACCTCTTAAAGATACTCTCAATTCGTTGGGAGTATTTTTATTTATTGATACCAAATTTAAACTTTAAGTAATATTGGGGTATGATATAAGAAACAATAATAAAGGAAAAAATGTCATTTAATTTTTTTATGAAAAGACCAGGGAGTGAGCCAAAAGAAAAAAAAGAGAAGATAGCGAGACCTACGCCCAAAGTCGAGATTAAAGCCCCGGCTAATATTCCTGTTAGTAATACTAAAGCTCTAGATGCAAAAAATAACCAAGTCTATGCTTTTATCGATGCTTCCAATCTTTTTTGGGGTGGGAAAGAAAGTATCGGATTTCGAATCGACTACAAAAAATTGCTAAATTATTTAAAGCAGAATCATGGCGTTACTAAAGCCTTCTACTATGGCGGCTTGCGTATTTTTGATTTTGACTTTTCTATTTTGGACAATAAAGATTTGAACCTATCTTTAGTCGAGGAGCATTTGCAAAAAGCTGAAGCCGAGGCAGAGGAAAAAGAGCGATTATTGATACAAAAATCTCTAAATAAGGTTAACTTCTACAAATTGCTAGAATCATATGGTTTCATAATGAAGATAAAGCCTGCCAAAGTTTTCTACAGTGATGAAGATGAGGAGCAAACAGCGCCAATCCTAAAGGCAAATTGTGATGTTGATATGACCTTCGATATGATGAGATATATGCAACAGTACTCTGGCGTTGTGGCTATGACCGGAGATGGAGACTTTGCCTCAGTACTGAGTTATCTGAAATCTCATGATCGAAGTATAATTATTGTCTCTCGATGGGATCGGACAGCATCTGAAATTCGTAAAATCGCCGGAGAAGATTTTGTCGATTTTGAAAAATTAAGGGGTCAAATATATCTTCGCTAAATCAAAAATATAACAGCTTTATTCCCACGTTGATTTATTCGAGGAATTAGGCTATATTTCAATAGATGGAAAAACTTTTCAAAATATGGGAGTACAAAGATTTAAGGAACAAAATTATTGTTGCTGTCTCCCTTTTGATTTTAACTAGAATTTTAGCCCATATTCCTTTGCCTGGCGTTGACCTAGGAAAGCTACAGGCTTTTTTTGCCTCTAATCAAGTTTTTGGTTTCTTAAATATGTTCTCTGGTGGCACGATGAGTAATTTTTCAATTATTCTAATGGGTGTTGGTCCATATATTACCTCGTCAATCATCTTTCAACTCATGGGCATGATTTTCCCTGCTATTGAAGCACTGCAAAAAGAGGGTGATGCTGGACGTCAAAAGATAACCCAGTGGACCAGAATGGCAACTATTCCGTTGGCGATTATTCAAGCTTACAGTATGCTTGTGCTCCTGCGAAATCAGGGGGTTATTCCTGGATGGTCAGTATTTGATCTTGTAGTTATGCTTATCTCTGTAACAGCCGGCACAATGTTGTTGATGTGGATCGGCGAAATTATTTCGGAGAAGGGGATTGGTAATGGTATGTCCC
>CAYPDD010000018.1:0-582 GCA_964409395.1 uncultured Candidatus Saccharibacteria bacterium
GATTATTCAGCTGAGCCAGTTTATCTCAAAGATGACAAGGGCGAGTGGGTCACGGTAGTTTCTTATATGGGCTATAAGGGGTTTCCCTTTAGAGTGCCTTATTGGGCTGGTGTAATGGAAATTAGAGCTGATGGCACAATAAATGATTATACCCCCGAAGCAGCGCAAAATGTCTCTTATTTCAAAAATAATCGTCTTTATCCAAAAGAATTGGTCAATTATTATACTGATTCCTATGCTTATAAGGGCGGTCTTATAAATAAATGGTTTTTGCACAAAAATCAGACCGAGACTGTCGCACTGCCTGGAAGTGAAAAAATATTTCATGTTTCGACAAATGAAGGCTTTAAGCAGTTGGTCGTAGCTGAACCGTTTGGCCGATCTTACGGCGTTTACAAAATATTTATTTTTGATGCAACAACAGGCAAAAAAGAAATAATTGAATATGATCAAAATTCACAATTAACTGGACCGGTAGCGGCCGCCGATTATATCAAGAGAGAGTTTCCAACTTATAGTTGGGACGCTTTCAATTTAGCTGAGCCAAGACCATTGAAAATTGGCAAAGATTTGTATTGGTTG
>CAYPDD010000018.1:592-10590 GCA_964409395.1 uncultured Candidatus Saccharibacteria bacterium
AATTCCAAATGATGCAGCTGGTATTGCTAAGACAGTTTTATTCGATGCTAAGACAAACAAAGTAACTGCTTTTGACAATTCCGAGAGCCTAACTACATTTATCAAAACTGGAACTGTTGTTCCCGTCGAAACCAAAACTGTCCAACCGACAACCACGACTGATAAGAATGCAGAGATAAAAACTAAGCTTGATGCAGTCCAAAAAGAGCTCGATGCCTTAAAAGAATTAGTGAAATAGGAGAGTTATGATCGATGCAGATCGAGACGATATAGCCAAAAATGAGCAGGAAATAATCGACAGAACAAAAGCCATCGCTGGATTAGCAAAGACTGGTGTTGATTTGGAAAATAGTATAGCAAGGCCAACGGCGGTTCTGGCTACATCAATGGAGGCGATACAGGAAGCAATAAGGACCGGTCATCTACCGACAGGAATAAGAGACTCGGGTGGTCGTCTCTATTTCTATCCGCTAGAAGAAAATACTAGCGAGGAAGATATCTCTGAAATTAAAGATGGTCTTGACGCTTATGGTCATATCCTCGGTTGTGAGCAAAATTTTGCCCAATCTCTTGGCTTAGATCGTGGGCGAGATGGCGAATTCATTGCCGGAATATTTGAGGCGATACAAAATATTTTATTGTTTGATTTTATAAAGACAAGGGGCAAATCATCTGGTCTCTCTACAGATGGTGAACGGGAAGACCTTAGTATCTTAGAAAATATTACATTAGATGATTTTGCTAAAGCTTCTTCTTCCTCTAAGGAATATATCTATGTATATGCCGAAGAGTTGGCCAAGAAAAATATTACTTTCAAAGAGATTATGGAAAAGGCAATAAAGTCGTATTCGAGACGAGGTGTTTTGATTGGTTTGGGCGGCAATATTGCTGATTTGAAGCCAAAACCGGCTGAAGATAGAGATGAAGGGTGGTATGTTGATGCTCCAGATGGTCTGTCCATCGACTATTTTTCAGGAATAACACCACTGACATCTGGTGGCCAAGAAGGGGAGTATCTCGAAGGCCTAAAGAAAAAGTTTAATTAATTATTTTAGTTCAAATATGGCAAAAAAAGAAACAACAATTTGGTTATGCGAGAACTGTGGCAACGAATTTTCCGCTTGGAGCGGTCGTTGTTCGGCTTGTGGTGAATGGAATACTTTAAAGGAGCTGAAATTTAAAGGTTCGGAATCGGGCAAGGCGAAAAATCGTAATCGTGAAAAGTTAGAAGTCAAAACTATAGATGAAGTAGATATTTCAGAGGCCAACAGGGTCAGCACTGGTGTCTCAGAATTTGATCGAGTCTTGGGTGGCGGTATCGTCCCTGGATCGGTTATTCTGCTCGGTGGTGAGCCAGGAATTGGCAAATCAACACTTCTATTACAAGTTGCTAACAATTTAGAGGATGTCTTTTATTTATCTGCTGAGGAATCAGTCTCCCAAATAAAAATGAGGGCTGATCGCTTATCAATAAAAAATAAGAGTATTTTACTTATAAATGAGGGCAATATCGGTCAACTCGAATCGGAAATCTTAAAGGCTAAACCTAATTTGCTGATTGTTGACTCAATTCAAACTATTTATCTCGAGGATTATGACGCTACGCCCGGCAGTATTGTTCAGGTTAGGGAGTGTGGTATCTTTTTGCAAAATTTTGCTAAGAAAAATAACATTCCAGTCGTTCTAATCGGCCATGTGACTAAAGAGGGTAATCTGGCAGGACCAAGAATGCTAGAGCATTTAGTTGACACTGTCCTTTACCTCGAAGGAGAACGATTTGGTGATGCTCGGATATTGCGTGGCATAAAAAATCGTTTTGGCGCGACCAATGAAGTTGGTATTTTTTCAATGCAAGAAGAGGGAATGATCGAGGTAAAAAATCCTTCGGAGTTATTTTTGTCCGAGCGAACTAATAGTCCTGGAAGTGTTGTGACGGTTGCGCTCGAGGGGACTCGACCAATTTTATTAGAAATTCAAGCTCTTGTTGTGCCAACTCATTTTGGTTATCCAAAGAGAACAAGCTCCGGGTTTGATTTAAATAGGCTGAGCCTTTTGGCAGCAGTTATCTCGAAAAAGACGAAAATAAATTTATCAAATTCTGATATATACCTAAACGTTATCGGAGGAGTCAAGCTAAATGAACCAGCGGTTGATCTGGCGGTTTGTACGGCCATAATCTCTTCATATCTAAATAAATCTTTACCAAAAAATATGGCTCTGTTTGGCGAAGTTGGGTTGCTTGGTGAAGTTCGGAAGGTGGTACGTCAAAAAGATAGAGAAAAGGAAGCA
Source organism: uncultured Candidatus Saccharibacteria bacterium (assembly GCA_964409395.1). Lineage (GTDB taxonomy): Bacteria > Patescibacteriota > UBA1384 > XYA2-FULL-43-10 > 1-14-0-10-43-13 > CAYPDD01. The sequence continues at coordinate 2,882 of CAYPDD010000018.1, forward strand.
AAAGCGCTTGGCTATGAAGCAATATCACAGCCAAAAAATGTTGTTGAGATCGTTGATCTATTTAAGTAAAATTTATATTTTTATTTTACTATCACTTCAGAGCTTAACGGTGTCGTAAAATCCGAGGTGTAATTGGTGCTGTTTTGATTTTCATCAGTTGCATGAACAGTAAAATTGTATTTTAACGCATGCAGAAGGTCGGGGATAACAGCTTTGTGAATAGTCGTTGTCTCAGCTGAAGAGGAAATAACTTTTGGTAAGCCGACAGTTGTACTATAAGTAAGCTCCCAAATGGTTGGGCGATCAGTTGTCCAAGAAATTTCATATGAGAGCGCGGGGCTAGTGATTATTTTCGATGACGAAATTGAAATGACCGGCTTTGAGTCTTGAACGTTAACGGGAATTTCATCACGGCTGGTTACATTATGGTCGTCGGTAATAACGGCGGATATTTTGTGTGAGCCAGCGCTAACACTCGAAAGATTATAATCAATAGAGTAGGGCGAGGAGGTGCTGGTTCCAACTAAAACATCATCTATAAAGAACTCTATTTTTTTAATGCCATAAGAGCTATTAGCGGAAGCCAAGATATTTATATTGCCAGAGATTGTTGAGCCTTTGGCGGGACTGACTATAGAAATAGTCGGAGCAAAACTAGCTGCATCGCAGGTCTCTGTTGGAACATCAGCAGTCAGCGCGTTAGCCATTGCCCACGCACGAACTGGTCCTTCCCAACTAGGATTGTTCGGCATTTCTGAATGAAGATTTGTTAGGACTTTTTCCTCAATCAAAGCCGGATCCATTCCCTCGGGCGCAAGCTTATTTGTACCTTTGCAGACGCGATAAATCTTATGTAAATCGTCCTGATCTTTAGGCACTTGCCATTCGGCAAAGATGTCCGTTACTGTTTCTTGAGAATAAGCGCTTGGCAATTTATTGGAGTATTTTTCGACAGTAACATCGGTGATACCTTTTGGTCTAACGAAATCTTCGTTTGGAGTGGTGGCCAAGGCCTTGTCAATGAAATTATGAAAAATTGGTGCTGCGACTATTGAACCGTCCGCGCCAACCTTCATTTTAGTAGCATTACTGTTGCCAGTCCAAATAGCCACGGCAAGAGAAGGGGTATAACCGACAGCCCAAGCATCCTTAAAATCGTTTGTCGTACCAGTTTTGGCGGCTACTGCTCTGTCAGGGAAGTGGAGTGGTGAATTTGCGCCGAAGACAAAACTTCGAGATTTGTTATCTGAAAGAATACTTGATATCTCATAAGCAACTTGTGGATCTAGAACTTGCTTGGCTGGTTTTTTATCTTTTTCAAAATCATAAATTGTCTTACCGGTAGAATCGGTAATTTTTAAGATTGGAGCAGTTGGATTTTTTACTCCACCGGTAGCAAAGACGGAGTAGGCTCCAGCCATTTCAACTGGCTTAACCTCACCAGAACCAAGAACAAGTGAGAGGCCATATCGGTCTCGTTGGTTTAGCGTTGTTATCCCCATATCAGAAGCAGTCTTTAAAACGTTGTCTAGACCAGCTAAAGCCATAACTTTGACTGCAGGGATGTTTAGGGAGTTTGAGAGAGCAATACGCATAGTGACAGGACCGTTCGATTTGCCATTGTAGTTTTGGGGCTTGTAATTACCGAAATCTGTTTGGAAATCATAAATAATTTTTGATGGTGAGTACTCTGGCTGTTTGAAAGCTGTAGCATAAGCAAAAGGTTTGAATGATGAACCTGGCTGGCGAAGGGAATCGGCTACATTGACGTTGCCATCAATTGAGACATCGAAGTAGTCCTTGGACCCTACCATATTGAGGATTTGACCAGTTTTGGGGTCGATAGCGACGAGGGCAGCATTTGTGCCGTTATATTTAGCTAATTTTGCCGCACCGTCAGTGATAGCTTGCTCGGCGATTTTTTGTTTCTCATAATCGAGAGTTGTAATAATCTTCAAACCTTCTTTTTGAATTTTTTCTTCACCAAAATCATTGGCAATTTGTTCCATAACATACATTGCGAAATGAGGCGCTAACATTGAATCACGACGAGGTTTTAGGGCGATACCAAGGGTGGTAGTATCCTCTTTTTTAGCCTCCTCGGCCAACTGAGAGGTGACTTTGCCATTTTTTACCATCTGGTCTAGGACATAGTCTCGACGAATAATAAGTTTGTCGACATGTGTGCCATAGGGAGAATAATAAGTCGGTGCTTTAGGAATTGCAGCGAGTGTTGCAGCCTCGGCCAAGGTCAACTCTTTGGCCGTTTTACCATAATATACTCGCGCTGCAGCTTCGGCGCCGGCAGTAGCATTACCATAAGGAATTTCATTTAAATACATTGAAAGAATTTCGTCTTTTTTGAACATCAATTCAAGCTCAACAGAGAGAATAGCTTCTTTTATTTTTCTAACAATTGATCGATCGGAGGTTAGTAGAGCGTTTTTGACATATTGCTGAGTAATAGTCGAGCCACCTCGAGCAACTCTTCTCCTACCGGTGACCTTTTCGACAACGGCTGATAGGATAGCTCGAAAATCAATGCCGTGATGTTTATAAAAATTTGCATCTTCGGTGGAAACTGTAGCGTCTTTTAGAAACGTTGAAATCTGGTCGCCAGTAACGAGGGTTCTTTTCTGTTCACCAGTTTCGTAGAGCAAAATTTCACCAGTACGATCGTATATTTTTGTCGAGACGGTTGGTTTTCGTCCAGCAATTTTGCTAGGGGTTGGTAAGTCTTTAGAAAACCAAGCAAAAGCAAGAACAGCAAAAATACAGACTGCTAATACGCAATATCCTAGAATAATTAGAATAGTCTTCGCTAAATTCTTTTTGCGTTTATGGTGTCTCAGAGCCAAAGTAATTTTATCTTTTATGGTTTGCCAACGATTAGATTTCATTGTAGACCTTTTCTTTACATTATATGTTCAAGTTGATAGGATGTAAACAGGAAAATTATATCAAATAACTATCTTTTTTAACATATACAACGAGGTTTTTATGACTGAAGATTTTTTTCAAAAAGGTACCATCGAGATTATCGACGAAAAGTCTTTTAAGGAAAAACTAAAGAGCAGGAAATTGCGGATAAAATATGGTGTTGACCCGACCCGACCAGACATTCATCTTGGTCACACGGTTCAACTTCGGAAGCTTAGACAGCTTCAGGACGAAGGTCACAAGATTATTTTTTTGATTGGTGATTATACAACCAAAATTGGTGATCCTTCGGGTCGAAATAGCACTAGGCCAGTTTTATCTGATCTTGAAATCAAGAAAAATGCCAAGACTTATTTTCAACAGGTTGGCAAAATTCTAAATGTCAAAAAAACTGAGGTCAGATACAACTCAGAGTGGTTTTCGAAGATGAAATTCAATGATATTTTGCAGTTAACTGGGAAATTTACCGTTGCACAAATTCTCGAGAGGGATGATTTCACAAAACGTCTAAATGCTCATAATGATATTGGTTTACACGAGCTTTTATATCCGTTGATGCAGGCTTATGATTCAGTGATATTGAAGGCTGATGTTGAGTTTGGTGGCAATGATCAAAAATTCAATATGCTAGCTGGCCGAGAATTACAAAAAAAGATGGGGCAAATTCCTCAGGATGTTTTTATCACCAAATTGCTAGTTGGTCTTGATGGCAAGATAAAAATGAGTAAATCATCGGATAATTATGTTGCTTTGACTGAAGATGCAAATAGCATGTTTGGAAAAATTATGTCAATTCCTGACGAGCTTATGCTCGAATATTTTGAACTTTTGACTGACCTGTCAGAGAGGGAAATAATAGAAATCAAAAACAAGCTTGAGTCAAAAGAAAATCCTCGAGACACTAAACTTATTTTGGCAGAGAAAATTGTCTCAATGTATCACTCTGAGAGTGAGGCTAAAAAGGCTAAAGAAGAGTTTATTAATGTTTTTGCCAAAAAAGAGTTACCGGCCGATATCCCTGAGGTAAAAATTGCCGAGGGAAATTATGAATTACCACTTTTACTTATAAACCTAAGCGCTGTTGACTCAAATAGTGAAGCTAGAAGATTAATTGAGCAGGGTGGTGTCAAGATTGACGAAGCAAAAATTACAGAACCAAAAACTGTAATTGGGGTTAGAAAAGGGATGGTTGTCCAAGTCGGGAAAAGAAAATTTTATAGGATTAAATAGGGTTCCTTTTGGTCCTTAAAATTATTTCTAGATGCTCTCAAGGCTCTATGCGCTTGCAACCGTCGAAATAATATCAAGGACCAATTAATAAAATATGAAAAAGCTAATTAAAGAAAAAATTATTTTAGTTTTAAAGAGCGTCGGAGTGGATACTCCGGCTGGTTTTAACATAGACCAACCACCAAAACGAGAGATGGGTGACTTTGCTACTAATGTGGCGATGGTTGTGGCCTCATTGTCCAAAAAGAATCCCCGGGAAATTGCGGAGACTATTAAGGCTCAATTAGAAAAAGACGCAGATATCGAAAAGGTGGAAATTGCAGGGCCTGGATTTATTAATATTTTTGTTAAAAATGATATTTATTTTACTGAGTTGCAAAATATTTTAGATAAAAAAAGTAGTTATGGCAAGAGTAATATCGGCAAGGGTAAAAAAGTTAACATTGAATATATTTCGGCTAACCCAACAGGACCTCTACACGTAGGTAACGCACGAAGCGGACCGATTGGGCTTGCATTATCTAAGTTATTTAAATTTCAGGGATATGAAGTAATTGATGAATTTTATGTTAATGATCTTGGCGGACAGATTGTTAAGTTCGGCAAGGCTCTATATTATTGGTTTGAAATTAAAACTAATCCAGAAACTGAATTTCCTGAGGGTGGTTATCCTGGCGGTTACATCAAAGAGACCTCAGAGATGATTCAGAGGAATTTCGCAGAAGAGATCAAGGCAATCTCTGATCGTGATGCCAAAATAGAATTTTTTGCTCAAAGAGGCCTTGATATTATGATTGAAAACATCAAAAATGATGTTGCTCTGGTCGGAATTGAATTTGACAAATGGACAAAAGAGAGCGAAATCTTAAAGAGCGGTCGACCAGAAAAAGTTGTGTCAGAGCTAAAGAGTAGGGGATTCGTTGCTGAAAAAGATGGGGCTGTCTGGTTTAAAAATCCAGATGATACCGAATTAGCCGATGCTGAGTCAGTGCTGATAAAAAGCGACGAAGCTAAAACCTTAACATATTTTACTAATGATATTTCATATCATCTTGATAAATTTGACCAAGTTGGCAAAGACGGCAAATTAATCGATGTCTGGGGAGCCAACCATTCAGGGCATATCCCTCGAATAAAAGCTGCTCTTTCGGCAATTGGTTATCCAGCTCAAAATCTTGAAATTGTTCTGTACCAATATGTCCGTCTAAAAAAATCAGGTGTGGCACTGAGTATGGGGAAGCGCCTTGGTAATTTTATAACTCTGAGAGCTGTAATTGAAGCTGGCGTCCAACCGGATGCTTTTAAATATTTTATTATTTCACAGAATAACAACACGCCGATTGATTTCGATATCGAATTGGCAGCTGATACTTCGGAAAAAAATCCTGTTTTTTATATTAAATATGCTCATGCTCGTATCGCTAGTATTTTGAAGAGGGCAGAGGAGTTTGGAGTTATCAAGGACGACCAAGAGTCAAATTTAAAACTATTAAATACAGAAAAAGAGCTGACGCTTATCAAAGAAATAATTAAATTTCCAGAGATTATATCAGCTACAGCCGAAAATTTTCAAATTCAGACGCTCCCCCATTTCGCTTACAATTTAGCCAGTCTATTCCATGATTTCTATAATTCGTGCAAAGTATTATCGGATGATGAGAAATTGACCTCTGCTCGCCTCTCCCTCATCTTGGCAACAAAATATGTTCTAGCCAACGCACTCGATGTTTGTGGTATCGATGCTCCAGAGAAAATGTAGGGCATACGAAATACAGATCTAACAGATGACAGATTTGTTCTCTAGAAGAGCGACATTCTTATTTGTATTCTGTTTTTCTGTAATCTGTATGCTTAAAGGTTGCCTTCGTAGATCTTGCCCTGTGAGAGAATCCAAATCTTTTGTAATTTGGCATTAACGACGAAATTATCTATTGGTTTGCCGTCAAGTAAATATTGATTGCTAAAGTCGCCAGATTTATCAAATTTGATAATTCGATCTAATTTCTTATCTAGGACAAAAAGGCTGTTTGTGTCCTCGTCAGTAAAAATCTTTTTTGGAATCAATATTTTGTTATTTGGTAGAGGAATATTTTTAATAGAAAAGTCTGATTCAGGTGAGCCTTTAACGAACTTGATAACAGTGCCTTCATTGGTTAAGACGTAAATATTACCATCAACGGCAAAATCTACTGAGCCCAAGATGCTAACTTTTTTTGTATCAACATAGGAGAGCCCTTTGGAATAACCGCCCTCTTTTGCGGTGTGCTTCCAAACTACTCCATTATCTGAAGCAAGAAGATAAATATTCGAGGAATAAGCGGCAATAGCATTTGACTGAGACCAAGTATTAGGGTCGGCATTTATCTTTGACTCCTCAATTGTTTTCGAGGAGATATCCATGGCAAAAATTCGTTTGTCGGCGGTAGTTATTAGCAATTTGTTGCCCTGACCAGAGATAGAGGTCGCAATTGGTGTGCCAGAATCTTTATTTAGAGAAGCGACCATGTTGCTACTTTTTTCTCTAGTATCAAGAGAGTAAATTTTACCCTCTGTAGTTATGCTATAGACTACATTGCCGAGGAGAGAGACGGATGCAATATTTTCAGCAAAATTACTTGGTTTATCAGAATAAAATCTAATAGTCTTGGTTTTTTCATCAACAAGTAATTTTATTTCTTTAATTAACTTGCCAGCCTTTTCCTCATTGGCTGGGATTTCTTTGGCGCGTTCGGCTGTTGCTAGGACCTCATATATTTTTTCATTGCTGACTTCTTTGCCGAGAGCGACGTCCTCTTTTATTTTGTCAAAATCACCAATGGCCTTATCGTAAGAATTAAGTAGTTGCACTTCTTTTGCTTTTTGCGATCGACTGTCATTATTTTGTTTTAGTTTGGCATATCCAAATGAAACGAAGACTAGAATAAGAATAACATAGAGATATTTTCGATTTTTTTTGAGGAAGAGAAATCGCAAATTTTTGGTATATTGCCATATAATATTCAAGATAGGAGCAATTTTTCCAGACTTTTTGGGGTCAAGGTAAGAATTTGTTTTCATCTTTATATGTGACAAATTTCGAGAGCTCGAAAGGTCTTGGATCTCGGGGAATTTGGTTTTTATCTTTGAAAGATTATCCGCTAGAGATTTGCTCCCTGTGGAGATGATTCCTTTCGATTTTGGTCCAAGATTTTCCTTCCAATATTTGTGTGATTTTGATAGCGCTTTTTTCGAATGATGAAAAATAAATTTACAGGATGATGCTATGGCAGTGGCGATGACTTTATAGGTAGGTATGACTACTTTTTCAAGAATTTTTTTGACAGTTTCATCAGGGGCGTCGATAAAAAGTGTCTCCTTGAATTCGTTATCAGAAATTTTTGTTTCCGTTTCCGATGCACTTATGAAAACAGCGTTGACGTCGAAGGCCTTACTTTTTCTTAAATAATTATAAAGCCCAAGTGCCTCTGCTTGGTAGTCGTTGCTCATTATGATGGCTCTAACCCGGTCTAGAGATATTCTGGAGAGAAGGTCGGTATTTC
>CAYPDD010000019.1:0-9164 GCA_964409395.1 uncultured Candidatus Saccharibacteria bacterium
AAGAGCACTGGTATTTTTAATTTTCCCAGCATGGTTTGATCCTAAGATGGCTATCAGTGACTCCTCATCAAAAATTTCTACGCCGTTTGTGGCTGACAGAGGAAGGTTCAAAGATAGCGCAATATTTATACCTCGTGCCCGATCAAAAGCAACATCGAAAGTCTCGCCAAAAAAGGTCCCGCGAGGAAGATTTAGTGATTGCTCAACCTTTGACTGGCCAAAATTTGCTACAAAATTGGTTATATCCTCGCCCTTTAATGGGAAATAATCGAGGCCGATCAGGCTACTTAGTATCGATCCTCCGACCTGATTAAGAGTACAGTCTCTTGATAACTGATCCTTAGCATTAAAAATTGATAAAACCGTGCCAGATTTTAAATCTAAGGCTTGATCAATATAATTTGTACTAACTCTACTTAAAGATGAAAAGTCCCCGCTGAGAACGTTGTAGAGGTCGTCTGCCCCAAATAATGATGGGTCGACATCCAAACCAGCTGCTTCAAAAATCTTTGGAGTGATGACCTTCTCTGCAACTATCTGTCCGACCATTAATTTATAGTTTGGCGCGGTAAAATTGATATTATCTTTAACGAAAAGCTTACTTAAAACGTTTTTATCTATATTATTTTTTTGACTGATAGCACTGATAATCTGCTCAGTTTTATCCTTGTTGTTGCCAAAAGCATATTGGACGTTTTTATCTTTGATAAATGAGAGTAGATCCTTCTTTGCATTCGCGGCGGTCGCTTTATCCGTGATATTTTCAGTCAATCTCTGCGAGAGCTGTTCTAAAACATCGCCAAAGCGTTGGTCTTTGTTTGCTGTAGCATATCGCCCTGCCTCTTCGGCACTCTTGAAACAGTGACGACCTTTTTTGTCATAATAACAGTAAGAGTTATTCTCCAAACTGCTCTCATTAATCGAGAAACCATCTTTTTTAGTATAAGACACTGTCCGCTATTGGTGGCAGCAGCATAAGGATTTGCAAAAACATAATCAGGGGTTAGGACTTCGTCGTTATATTGGCCAATTTCATTGGTTGAAATTTTACCGCTGACTAGTTGAGTATAGACATCTAAAACATTTTTGCTGACCTTTAGGTTATTCTCGAGTTGACTTTGTTCGTTTTTTGATAAGGTCACCGAATAAAGATTTTTATCCTTAACAAAGAGTGACTTTGTCGAGCCGTTGTCGAGTCCGAGAAGGTTATCGACGGATAGCGCTTGAGAGAGAGTCTTCTGCCAAGCCAAGACGCCTCCAGATTTTAAGGCCTCATAATTTCCACTACCAAGCCCGAGTCGCATCATCAAGTCGCTTTCGGCTGATTTAAGAGCGTCATTAAAACCACGACTTTTAACATTTTGGACAATGCTATCAAGATTAAAACCATTTGTGTTTGGTTTAGTTTTGAGTTGATCAATTAATTTATTCTGTTTCACCTTCCAACTATTAGTTGCCGATATAATTAAATTTTCATAATCTGGCCAACTGTCAATTTGCATTTGTGCTAAAACATTTATTTTCTTAGCATTACTATCAACGCCTGTTATATCGGTTGGTACAGCACCAAGGGCAGAGGTTTTCTGACCAGTTTTGTATGATAAATAACGGTTAATTGCCTCGTCAACAACTCCTTGGTCGGCATATTGAAGGAGAGCAGTCGCATTTATATTGAAATCTGGTATTGAGGAGAGAGAATCTTTTTCCTGAAAATAAAAGGCTGGCATCGAGAAAGTTTCTTCAATTTTCGCCTGGCCAATCGCCTTGAAAAGTGAATCGCTTCCCTCTAGCCCTTTTTGTTCGAAATTCTCAACCAAGTAAACAAGTGAGTTGCTGGGCAGGCCGAGCTTTGATTCTACTTTGTTGGCAGCGAAACGAAGGAAAAGATCGGCAGGTGAGACACTTCCACCCAAAAAGCCAAAAATTAAAGATGAAGCTTTAAAAGGTGAAATTTTATTATTCTCGCCAGTACTGTCATCGCCGGTCAGCTCGATACTATTGATCTGTGATAACTTAATCGAATCAGAAGTGGCAATTTCTCGTCCGGAGATAACCTCAGAGGATAATCGAAGAACTTGATCGGCGCTAGAGATCATTGAATTTAGTTCAGCTATTTTGCTGTTAGCTTCATCTTTGGCAGTGTTGAGACTTTTGATGGACTCCAATTGCGTCATGAGCGAATCTACCTGCGTCATCGTCGTGCTCATCTTTTCCCAAACATTCTGCACTTTTATCGCGTCTGCATCATCAGCTGTGAAAACATTATTTAGGTTATTGGACAGATCAGTTATCTCCTGAGAAGTCGCTTCAAAATCGCTTCCATTTTTTGCTTTTGTTTTCCAGTTTGTTCTGATTCCTGAGAGTAATTCCTGGGTTTGTTTCAATTTTGATGTATAAAAAGCAACGGTGCTATTTCCAACTCTTAACTCAGGATTTGTATCGAGGAGTCCTGTTTTGGCCGCGCTCTCCTTATTTATTATTTTGTCGGCGATGCCAGTATATAGAATTTGTGAACCGAGGCGTTTGAATACAGGGTTATTACTAGCTGTAGAGCAACCAAAGATCCTCTGGAGATCAAGTTTTTCTAAGCCAGCGGTCATTGCTTTTTCCTCAGTTACAACAAACTCCTCAGTTCTTTTCTCAATATCCGAATTGGAATAAACAAGAGAATATTCAACAGATTGAGTCAGCGGTGTGGAAGGCAGGGAGTTAGAGATTTTGGCACTACCCTTAAATACAATCTGTCCTTCGGCGGTGATGTCGTAATCGAGAGTTTTATTTAATTTTGGCGCGCTACAATCACTACTAGATTTTAAAAGGTTACTACGCAACCACTGTCGAAAGATGAATCGTCCAAATTCATCAGGAGCAATCTGCGAGACTACACCGTCTTCGGTGATTTGAATTTTTTCATAAGTTTTGTCCGCACTCGCTTTTGGCGCGACGCTATCATCGGCGAGCAACCGTGCCATTGTATAGATGCCAATAGTTGTCAGACTTTCCCTATCTCCATTTAAAGCACTGCCCCAAGTATCTTTTACTGTTGGGTTTTGTTCTGTTGGGCCAGGTAATTGATATGCGCTATTGTTCATCGAGAAATATTTTAAGCCATATAAAGTGTCATCAAGCCGTTTTTTACCAACCATTGCTGAAAAATCGTCTGAGGCTATTCTGCCCTGAACAAGGTTGTTGGTTGTCCCGGCTCCCAAGTTCAAACTGTTGTCGATTAATCCCGAATCATTTTTTATCAAAGCCAATCTCGCACTGCTAATATTGGAGGCCAAATCACTGAAAGTTATCTTCTTTTCGGGCCATGACCCATTAGCTAAATTTAGCTCTTTTTCAATAACCTTGGCGCCAACAAAATTTGCAAAAACAGCATCTTTTGAAGCAACAAAAGCATCCAAATCTCCAGCATTAAGGTTCATTTCTAGCTCTAATTTTCTCTGACCAACTTTCAAAAGTGTCGATGGTAAATCACTCCCTGACAATGAGCCGAAGGGGATACCAAGTTTTTTCTCAATTGCTGAGCGACCAATAATATATTTAACTTTTTCAATATCGGAAATATTTTGTCCGACAAATATTTCTCTTGGTAGTCCAAGATAATCAGCTACATAGGTGCTACCAAGTTTCTGGAGAGTATCTCCAACGTTGGCTCCACCAAAATTTAAACTCTTTGAATCTAAAACATTGCCGAGTAGTGACTTCCCAAGGACCTGAACAATATCCTCAAAATTGGCTTGACTGAGATCACCATCATAGGAGGTGATATCGCTATTTAAATTACCAAGAAGGCTGTTAACCGACTCTGAGGCAGCTGACTTTAACAAGCTCATCATATCGAAAGTGTCTCTTTCTCCAGAAGCATTTAGTCCATCAGTTGTCTGCCATGCTAATTTAATTGGTTGAATTGGTTGCTTGTATCTCTTTGTCCCGCCAACATTCTTTTTCACAACCTTTGTACATCGAATGTCATCAATTTCAGAGATATCAATAGCCTGTCCTTCAGCATGAGCAGATAGACTTCTCTCGTCAATAAAAGAATCTTCGCTCGCTGTTAAACTTGTTAGATAGGCATCATACCGCGTCCCATTTTTATCGTCTATTTCTAAATCGGCCGTTGTTCCTTGTTCCTTGCCACAATCCGCCGCAGTCATATCAGCAGTACAATCTTTGATTAATGACTTCTGGTTGTTGGCGAGGGTTTGAACAACGGAATCAGACTCAGTTGAATTTTCCTGTCTCTGTAAAATGCGGTTTACTCTTATTCTCCAATGACCAGCTCCGCCCTGATCTTTCGGGGTTATCAAATAAACCAAAGTTTTCAGAACGCGGACATCAATATTCAATGCATCGACAGCTTTTTTTATTTCTTCCGCCAAGTAGACTTTATCGTGGGCGATATAATTAATAATTTGTTCTCTTGCAATCCCTGTTACGCAGACAAGAGTATTGAGGTCAACGGAGGGCGCTTTGCCCTTTTTTAGGCTCTCCTCTTCCTGGCTCCAAATATCTCTAATTTTATTCTCCCCGACATTCTTTTTTGCGCCGGCAACAAGTTGATCAAAAAGTTCCAGATTATCAAATTTGGTTGTGGAGCTTGTCTCCTCTGTGCCAGTTTTCAAATATGAGAGATAGCCAATCGCCGTTTTAAAATTAGAATTTGCTTTTAACTTCTTATCAATGGCGTCCCTCTGATCTTTCGGGATATTTTTGTATAGGGCATCAAGGTCTTCATTGAAATTAGGCAAAATGTTAGACAGGCAAGAAAGTGATTTTAGAGCTGACAAATCTCCCTGTTTCATAATAATTTTTTGCTCTGTCAGGTTCGAGAATAAGTCCTCAAAGGTAATAAGGCTATTTTTATCTGAATATTTTGCGATTATCGCCAAGAGTTCTTTGTAAGCAGTGAGCGAAGAGAGACTTTTTTTATTATTAGTGACAAGCGTTGGCGTATAACTATATTTTTTCTGATCGGTAATTTTTATCAGTAGGGGCATTTCGGGGTCATCAATAATTTCCTCTGCAGCATTTGCTTTTGAAACCAAAAGAGAGCTCATCGATCCAAAAATAATTGAGAGAGCTAGCGAAATTACAATAATTTTTTTAGAAATTTCTTTTATCATTATTGCCCAAGCACTTTCTTGATATGGGTCCATAAAAATTCACCCCAAGATTTGCCCACAGTTTGCTCATAATTAAGTTTATCGAGCAAGGTTGTTATGATTGGGATACCACCGCAACTCAATTCGAGATGGAGCTGACTTTGCTCTGAGATTGTAGCGACTTGGCCGATTGACTTATCGGTGGTAACTTTTGTGCCCTGACCAATATTTTTTTCTAAATCAATGTGGGCATAAAGGAGTTCGTAATCACCATTTTTTATAACAACTTTTTTGTGGCCCGCTCCGTCATCAGAGATATTAACAATTTGACCATCAAACATTGGATAAACTAGTGCGCTTTGATTCGTATATAGGTCGACGGCGTCAGCCTTTCCCTCCCCATAATACATATAGGTGCTATGGCCTGTTTCTCCAGTAAGCATTTCTTTTCTCAAAGGGGTGCCATAATGAAGCTCCCAATTAAATCCGGAGATTGTTTCGAGTGGTAGTCGAGTCTTGACCGCTATGGCAGGAGCCTGCTCATTGGTTGACTCTAAAATTGACTTTACAGAGGTGATAATCTCGCGACCAAGAACAGGATCTTTTTTGGCTAGATACTGATTAATCTTTGTTGAGGTCTCTGTTATTTTATCTTTGGTTGCCTTGCTGATAGGGGAAGAATTTTTAACAGCTGAAGGTTCTAATTGGGTCAGCTGTTTTTGAATATCCGTAAAAGTTTGGTCGTTAACCTTGGCAACCGTTTCTTTATCGCCTGCCGCGATAATTGTTTTTTCGATGGCCGCGGAATCCGTAACAGGATCGGCAGGTTTTTTGAAAGTTGAGCCAGCTTTGCCAGTTCCTGCATCTGCAGTAATACCAGACATAATAGCAATACCAATTAGCAGGGTTACAATCCCTAAAATGATCCATGGCATATAGGGCGAAATTGCTTTCCAGAAGGCCGCTAGCGCTTCTTTCGAAAACTTTTTCTTTATACCATCAAGTATCTTCTTCCTTGCCTCCTTATTGAACCAATCAGCCAAAGTTGCTTTTTGTTGTTGTTCGTCCTCTTGCTTTTGTTTTGCCTCATCTTCCTTCTTTTTCTCCTCCTCGGCCTTTTCCTCGGGGCTTTTCTCTTTATCATCTTCGCCGTCATTCTCTTCATCCTCAGGATCTTTTTCCGCTTCGGCTCCGCCAATAATTTGAATTGTCACTGAACCATAAGCCTCACTTTTTGTGCCGATGGCTGTCAAATATAAAACCCCATTTTTGCACTCTGGACTAGTTGTGATAACAAAAGATTTGCTTGAGCCGTCCTCCATTAATTCACCTAACCCATGAAAGACACCGGTCAATCCACCCTCAAGTTGCCAGCCATAACCTTCGGCTATGGGGAAAGCAATAGTTTTTCCCATCAGGGTAATGCTCTGGCTTGGGCCGATGGCCGATGGTCCATCGATAATTACAACCGGTGGCGATGAAGCACTAATGGTTTTCAAGGCTGCGGCTGGAGCTAAACCTTTTGCTCGCTGATGGGATTCTCTTAACTTTCTGTTAAATAGATTGAGTAACTCCTGAGCTTTTTTTCGATCCTTAACTTTTTTGAGTAGTTCACTAAAATAACGACTCGCGCGGATGTCGTTCCATTCACCATCTCTCGCCCTCACAATATAAGAGGGAATAGCTCTCTCGAGAAACTTAATAAGTTTTGCGTCCTTTTCGTCCACGAACCCCTCCGCTTACGCCGTATGTTTCTTGCCGATACAGACAAAAAACCGGTTATTTTATATCCAACTGGAAATTTAGCACCATACGAATTTTCTAAAAATATCTATTATTCCGCCAGATATCTACTGTACATTAATTGCCTGCACTCCCTGATTATCCTGATAAATAATCACATTATTATCATCAGTCAAAACAAGATTTTGGACAAAGACATCTTCTCCAAGATTTTTGATTATAAAGCCACTCTGTTGGCGTTTCTTGGTGTCATATTTAAAGATTGACTCCTGCTGTGTCTGTTCGTCATAAGTAGCAACAATAATATTCTCGGAATCCTTGCTCCAAGTTGTTTTCTTGAGCTCGGCCCGGATATTGAGGGATTTTTTATTTGAACCATCTTTATCCATAATAGAAAGAATAGAGTTGACTACACCGTTTTCATCCTCTGAGTATGTCGAATAAAGGATTTTGTTGCCATCTGGCGAGAAAATAGCCTCTAATTGGTTGCCAGTGTCGGCAATTTCAGATATTTTTCTCGAATAAGCATTAAATATGTATATTTTATTCGATTGAGGATCCTCATTTCGAGGAATTATTAGAAGCCACTCCGAATCAGGAGACCAGTGCAAAACAGGATTATTAATTCCGTGCTCATTAAAATCTAAGACACGAGTAATCTCCTGATTGTTTGCATTAGAAAAAATCAAGGACTTTTCACCACTAGTTGGAGCATAATAATAAGCAACCTTGGAGTTATCCGGTGCCCAAGCAATACTGCCGACACTTTCACCCCAAGAATTTTCATTTTGGTTTATAAAATCATATTTCTTTAGATCAAAAAGAGAGATAAAGTCACTCTGGCGAAAGAGGGCCAGCTCCTTTGTCGAAGACCAAACAATCTCATTTGTTTGTGAGATGACAGGATTGGTAACCGCTCGCTCTTCTGCTAATTTTATTTTTCTATCGGTATCCGGCTTTACTCTTACTCTAAAAATTGTTGCGCCGTTTTGATAGTAAATATCATTAAAATCGTTTCCCTTGGTGAGAAATTTCCCGCCAGCTGAGATAGCAAAAGGCTCAGGAGTTTTGTTTAGTGTAACAACTATCTTTTTTGGTAATCCTCGTTTGAAATTTATCTCTTGACTCAAGCCAATATAGCCTTTAGCCTCTATGCGTATTAAATGTATGCCAGGTGAGATAAAATTTCGGACGAGACCAGAGTCGGGGACGGAGATCATTTTGCCATCAATCATTAGTGAGGCATCACTCGGCATGAGCTGGATATTCATAAAGGAGTGAGTGATAAACCACAGCAAAATAGCCAAAGCTACGACAATAGCTGTTATTACTAGAAAAATCGAACGGGTTAATTTTTTAATTTCTTTATGCATTTTGGTCTATTTCTATTTTATAATAAAAGAATCTTTTTTGTTAGTATTGCTCTATCCTCAAGTGAAAATGGGCCTTATGTTTTGGCCATGCTACCATTCGTCCAGGTTTTTTATTGGCTATAGCATAACTATTTACTGCCGCTAGAACATCGGGATCCTGATAGCCAATTCTCGTGGCTCCACAATTGATTAAAATTTTGCCTAAATCGATCATCATTTGTTTATCTTCAGCATCATAGTTTTTGTTTGCTATATTGTTCTTTTCGTTGATATTCATCATGTGACCAGGTAACAATATGTCAGCATCGATTCCTTTGGCATGGGAGGCATGACCGTCAGCCTTTGTGCACTGTCCGCTCATTTCTCCAATAACAAGTTTTGGTCTACCGGCCTCAGCCCACTGTTTGCTGACAGATATAAGGATATTGGTTAATGATGGTTTTCCCCAATGTTCTTCTTCGTCACCGCTTTTTGTATAATATTTTTCAAGTCCTGGCAGTTCAACCCAGCCACAAGATGACCCTTTGTATCCAAGATTAAGATTGACCTTACAGAGCACAGAGTTTGGTATTAGCGAGGTGGTCACTGAGGCCAATGAAGTGCAACCATTATTTAATCCCTGAAAATTTTTCCAAGCTCTAAGAGCGTAGCCAGGACCGTTTGGCGCTGGATAAGGAGCACCCCAATTCCACCCGGGATGAGTGGTGTTTACTGGTGCCTTATCAAGCGTAAAACCCATTTTCTTCCACTCTTTTAATCGTGCTGGTCCTCGATTATAAAGCATACCAGCGGCCTTGACGGTTCTCTCGTCTCCACCATCAGCTTTTAGCCCGTTATCCTCAAGATGGTGTTTGATATAAGCGGCCGCAGCCCACGCCGAGTCTGCCAGGTCGTCGGGCCTGCCAGCCTTCAGGTCGGGGTGCCTGCCCTGACACCATGC